>JASKZZ010000368.1 GCA_030147335.1 Herpetosiphonaceae bacterium
AGCGTGATCCACAGTGGTGCGGTGTACAACAAGACGGCGGCAACGGCAAGCGGACCAGTTGTGGTTGCCTGGATGTACAACAAAAAGAATGCTGCCACGCCAATGCTCCCATAGCTGACGAAGTAGCCCAAATCACGTCGACGAACTCGCAGCAATTGTGGCCGAGTAACTGCAAGGGCGATAAACAACACGGCTGCTGCAATGCCGGCGCGGTACGCGACAATCACACCACGCGACAGGCCGAATTGCTCAACCAGGACACGATAAAATAATCCGATTGTGGCCCACAAACAGGCAGCAATCAGCACAAGCGCATAGCCGCGGAGTTGTTGGTTGTGCATTGACATGCAGAGCACGATACATCAAGGAACCAAGCAGGGCAAGGACAATGTGTGATCTGTCGGAAAGAGTGCAGTCCGCGTTTTCTGGTATACTCAGCCCCGATGACTACGCGAACGATTAATTCTGCTCTTCCTGGCGCCACCACCGAGCGCATGCCCTGGTGGCTCACTCGCTGGCTGCTGCCGCTGCTGTTATCAGCTTTGGCGCTTGCCCTGTATCTACCGACGCTTTCGGGTGTACACACCTTTGATGCGCTTTCGTATATTCGTGACGTGGATGAACGCGCCGGATTCTTTTTTCATCCCCACCATCTGCTGTATAGCCCCACAGGCTGGCTCTTTTGGCAAAGCTGGCGTTTGTTCGGCTATCAAGGTGGTTCGGAGCTCGCACTGGAGGTGCTCAACAGCCTTGTTGGCGCTGCGTGCGGCTTCGGGCTTTACCGTGTGGTACTGCGGCTCACCAATAATGTCTTGGCCTCGCTGTCTGCCGCCGCCATCCTCATGTTCAACTATGGCGCCTGGTACTTCTCAGTCGAAGTGGAAGTATACCTGCTGGCGTTAATCTGGCTGCTGGCGTCGCTGGTACTGTTGATTCAAATCGTTTCACAACCACGATGGTGGACCGCGCCGCTGCTGGGGTTGTGCATTGGCATGGCGGCTTTATACCATCAAACGAACGGATTGCTTGTACCTGTGGTTGTGGCGGGTGTGGCGCTTAGCCCTGTCACATGGCGCGAACGTGTCAAGCAACTGGTGTTGAGCGGAGTTGTGGCCGGGGGAATTGTGGCGCTTGGCTATGGCTTAGTTGGCTTTGGCTACAACGGTTATCGTTCCTTCGGGCAGCTGCGCGAGTGGATGTTCTTTTTTATCGAGACTGGCTGGTGGGGTCACGCAACTCGTGATCGTCTAACCGATCTTGGCGCTGGCCTCGGTAACTCGATTTCGACCCAGGGTGCGTTGCCGTACTGGATCGGCATTCTTGCACTGCTGTTGCTCGGCTTACCCAATGCAGCCCGCCGATGGCCACGGATTGTCGCAATCTGTCTGCTCTGGATCGTCGTTTTCGGCGGCTTCTTTGCATGGTGGGAAGGCGAGAATATCGAGTTCTGGATCGGTACGCTGCTGCCGCTGTGGCTGCTGGTTGGCCTAAGCGTCGCCGAGCTGCGCTTTCCTCATGTTGGACATGCCCTTCAATTTGCGGCGGTCGGTTTGCCCCTAATTCTGGCATGGCATAACTACCCAATCGTTAAGCGACGCGGTGATGCCAGTCAGGATTTGCAGCGTCAGATCGCAGCCAAGGTTGGAGCACAATCAAGCACCGCCGACCTAATCATCGCGCCGGGTGGTGTGATGGAGTTGTATCTGCCCTACTATGAGCAGCGCAACTATGTCCGCACGATCAACATGGTTTTGTTTGAAACCAATGGTGATATTCCTGCCGCGTTAGGTCGTCTGCAATACGAGATCGATACCGCGTTGCACGCCGGTCTTGCGGTGCTGGTTGGACGCGAGGCGATGGATCTGCCCGAAGAGATCGTGCAGCGCTATCCAATTCAACAGGAACAGCTCGATGGATTGTGGGCGCCTTATCGTGCATCGCTACAGCCGGCTGTAACGCATAACGGAATGACCTACTTCTGGCGAATTCCGTCCAGTACCGAAATTGCCCGTGGTGATGGCTGGCGCTGGGAAACGTCGCCGCTGGGCTGGCAGTCGTCCAATGTGGTGGACGTATCGCTAAATGGGGAATGGTGCGTCAATCCACAATCCGACCCTGCGCTGCTTAGTCCTCGCATTGATTTTGATGGCTCGTGGGCAAGCGCGGTTGAAGTTCGTATGCGGACCAACGCGCAAAATGAGCAGGCCCAGCTGTTCTTCGCGGACCAAAACGGCGCGATGAGTGATGAACGTTCGGCGCGGTGGTCACTCATTGGCGATGGACAGCTACGTACCTATACAATTCAATTCGCCGATGTTTCCGGCTGGTCGGGCTGGATAACGCAGCTGCGTTTAGACCCGATTGCGGTTGGAGATGGCACCGAGGCTACGCGAACGTGTATTGAATCACTGCGGCTGGTGAAATAAACCGAGAACTACCGACGGCTGATACTTATCATTCAAGCCTCAGACCTCAAGCATCTATAGGAGTCATTATGGCCTTGACAATGGACGATGTGCGGAAAGTTGCAGTATTGGCGCGGCTGCGGTTGAGTGATGACGAGCTAGAACGAATGCAGCAGCAGCTTTCGCAGATTTTGGATTATATGCAGGTTCTACAAGAGGTTGACGTTGCCGATGTGCCGCCGACCGCGCAGGTGACCGATGTGGTCAATATCATGCGGCCCGATGAGGTACGTCCGTCGCTGCCGGTTGAGGAAGCGCTGATGAACGCCCCCGCGCAAGAACAAGGATATTTCAAGGTCAAGCCGGTCTTTGAATAAGCCCTGCAACATTCTGCAGTCGTGGCACGTCCTATGCGCTGTAAACGCACTAAAGGAATGATGCTATGAACGGACGGATGCGGAACCAAAACTGGATTTATATCTTTGC
>JASKZZ010000248.1 GCA_030147335.1 Herpetosiphonaceae bacterium
TTGGCAGCCTCAATACCCGCAAACACAACACCACGTACGGGGTCGGAATGGTGGCGGCGTACAAAGTAATCTTGAAAATGGAGTCGTCCTGCCGGCGTGTCCACCAGTGTGCCGACAACCTCATCACACATTGGCAGCAGCACTGCTTTGATGCCAAGCGCAGTAGTCAACCCGGTTGTTATATCCGTTAGCGAGCGACCCTCACGAAGCTGCTCGGTTCGAGCAATATGCGTCGCAAAATCTTTGTCACCAAGGCGGAACCACGTATCGTGACCGTAACGCTGAAGCATCTCCAATGTTTGCCATGTGTCACCGGCCACGCCCCAGCCAGTTGCAGGATTAGCCAATCCAGCCAGCGTGTACATCACCGTATCAATGTCTGGACTGATCCGCAGGCCAAACAGCTCAAAATCGTCTGCGGTGTTAACAATCACTGAGAGCTGATGTGGCGGCAGCGTGTGGTACAACCCCTGTGCCAATTTTGCACCTCCAACGCCGCCGGCAAGCGCAACGATCATTGATCAAACCCATTCGCTACGACGTTTTCAATCCGCAGCCGAATCGTAACACGCTCCTGCTTACGAAAATTCGCAATCATCGACGCAGTGCGTGGGCTATCGCCCTCGTACCGTCGGGCAAGCCGAGCAATATCAGCTTGTGCCGTTTCGGGCTCGTCATCAAGCACCAGAGTTCCGCTAATTGTTAGATAGCGGTACTCATCCTCAACACAGATCGAAGCTCGCGCGTCGCGGCGTACATGCTTGTCCTTGATCCGGCCCCGAGCGGTATTCATCAGCACATAATCGCTAACAAGTTCAAACCACATCACCGTTTGGTGCGGCATTCCGTCCTCGCCGATGGTCGCAAGCACGGCAAAGCGTCGTTCAGCAAGAAACGCTTGCATTCCTTCCGATAGCTGCATCTTACGTCCTATTTCCTGTATCTTGCATCAAGCTTATCAAGAATGGTTCTGCACGCAATCATCGTCGTGACGTAGCCAATCAACCTGATGCTTGGTCCTCTTATGGTAGCACAATCACGCGTCCTATTCGACGCACACCAAATGAACTGTATATACTCGTGCTCCACTTGTTTTACTCCATGTATGTCTATGGTACGATATGTAGAGAAAACAAAGCTTCGTTCTTCAAACCAAACTTTTCCGGCCCACTGCTAGGAAACAAACTGGGTCATTACCTCTCATTTTTGTTCCTCGCATTCTTGTTTTTAAGCGACTACGCTCCCCCCGGCGTGAGGTAAGCATATATGGCTACCACATCAACTCATCCGTATCGTGTGCGACGATCCGCTTTACGCATTGCGGTGATTTATGCAGTGCTGGCTTTTGCGTGGATTACATTGTCCGATAGCATTATCGAGCTATTCGTACGTGATGTAGATATGCTTACACAGATTCAAATGGTGAAAGGCGCGTTCTTTGTCGCCGTTACCAGCTTTGTGTTATGGCTGCTGATCAAGCATGACATGCGGCGGCTCAAGAACAGCGAGCAGCGTTACCGAATGTTGTTCGAGGCGTTTCAGGATGCGGTTTTTGTGGTCACGCCGGAAGGACGTTTTCGGGATGCAAACGGTGCGGCGCTTGTGCTATCAGGCTATACCCTTGATGAGCTTCGCGCCCTCCAAGCCGAAATCATTATTACGCTGGCCAGTGGGTCTCCGTGCTGCAAATTATCGTCAAGCTCCGTCGCGCAGCACTCGCTTCGGGCAAAAAGTGGCGCGCTGATCGTTGTCGAAGTAGCGATCAGTCCATTGACCTACAACGATGAGGCCGTATTTGCCTGGGTAGCGCGTGATGTCTCGGAGCGGTGCAATACGGAAGCGGCAGTGCAGCAAAGCGAAGCTCGATTTCGCTCACTCTTCGAATCAGCGCCCGTTGGCATAGCTACATCGCGGAACGGTCTGACGATTTCCGCAAATCCAGCCTATCTATCCTTGTTCGGCTACGATGACATCGCTGAGCTAGAAGGCGTCTCGCTGCTCGAACAGATTGCGCCGGAATGTCGCGACGAAATTATTACGCGTAACCGCCGTCGTGAAGCCGGGGAGGTGGTGGAAAAAAGTTATGAAACAGTCGGGTTGCGTAAAGATGGCACAAAGTTCCCATTTTCCGTCAATGGTACGCGTCTTGAATCAATCAACGGCCCGTCAACACTTGTTTTTGTCACCGATATTTCTGAGCGCAAACAAGTTGAGTTGCAGCTGCGTACCGAGTCTGGACGAGTACGCGCCCTTGCTGATATTGCGCGTGTACTTGCCGAAGCAAGTATGGACCAGCAGGCTGTCTTAGCCACAATCACGCAGCGAACCGCGGAGCTGTTTAACGCTCCTTGTATGATCTCGTTTTTGTCTGATGACCAACAAACGCTACATCCAGCAGCCAGCTACCATCCCGATCCACACATGAACAAGATGCTGCAGCAGGCGCTTGACACCAAACCGCAGCGCGTGGGTGAAGGCATGCATGAGCGCGTGCTCCAAAGCGGTCAGGGTGTGCTGATGCCAACAGTGCCGGCGGACGCGATGCGCTCGATTATCAAACCCGATTATGTCGAGTATATCGAGCGTTCTGGGACGCAGAGCGTTATGGTTGTGCCGCTGCGAGTACGCAACCGTATTATTGGTACGCTGGTCACGGCTCGTCAACATGCACAAGCAATATACAGCGACACAGACCTCGTATTTTTTCAAGAGCTGGCCGACCAAGCAGCGCTAGCAATCGAAAATGCGCGGCTATTCAGCGCCAGCCAACGTGAATTGAATGAACGCAAGCGGACAGAAGTCGCTCTTGCCACCAGTGAAGAGCGCTTCCGGTCGCTAAGCGCCTCCGCTCCTATCGGCATTTGCTTTGCCGACGTGCATGGACAATGTGTCTACACCAACCCACATTTCCAGACAATTGTTGACTTGAGCAGCGAGGCAACACTTGGTAGTGGCTGGACGACAATTGTTCATCCGGAGGACCGGGAACGGGTACTGGCTGAGTGGCGACTGTGTGCCGCAAAAGGCTTCGAGCAGACTACAGAGTTCCGCTTTAAACGCCATGATGGAACGATACGCTGGGTTCGTGGCCGTTACGCGCCGATGTGCTCGGATAATGGAGTTCGGCTGGGACTGGTCGGAACAATCGAAGACATCACCGAACGCTTGCAAGCAACGGAAGCGCTACGATGGGTCGAACAACAGCTTCACACCGTTATCAGCAACGCGCCACTCGTATTATTTGCGCTTGATCAAGACGGCGTGTTTACGATGGTTGAAGGCAAGAGCCTCAGCGCGCTCGGCTTGGCACCGGAACAACTAGTCGGTCACTCGTTCTTTGAGGTCTACCAATCCATCCCGGGAGCGTACCTTGACGGCCCAGTGGAACGTGATCCTGTGCGCCGCGCATTTAATGGCGAAGAGCATA
>JASKZZ010000474.1 GCA_030147335.1 Herpetosiphonaceae bacterium
GCTCCAATCCTGCCGCTCTAGCCCAACCATTTTCGAGCCTTTGCGCATATTGTCGATCAGCCATCGTTCGGCGCGTCGTGCTTGCTCCGGCAATGTGTCACGAATATCGGTGCGCTCAAACTCGTCACTCATTTCCACGCCGGGGTAACGCACCAGCGTTATCTCGGACTGTGGCACATGCCGCTCGATATCCCGCGCGAATAACAGGAGACCAGCATTTGTCGGTGCCCAATGGTCGGTACGCGTTCCGTTTGCCGCAGCAGTGCCGTCTAAACGTGTCAAACAACCTCGACGGTACAGCCATCCAAACGGATCTTCTTGCGCAGCCGGACCAACACGCTCGATATACTGCTGAATCTTTGTTCGATCCAGATCGGCCAATGTCGCGTCAGCGGCAAGACGCTCCCATCCAACACTGCCACGTTCAAGCAAAAGTTGACGTAATGTATGTGGTGGGATGGGTACATTCGCCACGCCTTCACGCATCACATATTTGCCATGTACGCTGTACACATGAGGCAATCCCGCCGGCACTTCAACATACAACAACGCACGCTCGGTATGCTGCACCCGTCGTGGCAAGGGCAGGAGCAGTGGCGGCGTGCAGAGC
Source organism: Herpetosiphonaceae bacterium (assembly GCA_030147335.1). GTDB lineage: Bacteria > Chloroflexota > Chloroflexia > Chloroflexales > Kallotenuaceae > LB3-1. Next base: position 611 of record JASKZZ010000474.1, read on the forward strand.
AGGGCCGCGTCAAGAACTAGCTCTTCGGCCGTATGAGGATCGGCTAGCCCATCGACTTTGGGCCGCACGCGTCCGCTAACGCCAAGCATAACCACGCCGCCCGCGCGGTTAGCAAATGCGGCTAAGGTTTCGGCCAGCTCTTCCAGCCGCACACGATCCTTAGCAAACGCGACACGCTCATTTTCGCCTGCGGCAAGTAAGGTTTCAATCTCGTCCATAAGCAGGTCTCAAACAACCAATAATCCAGGTTATTGCTGATATATGTTTACAATCGCGTCCACTGGTTCCACGCGCGCTTTGTGCCGGTCGAAATCCAATCTGGAATTGAATGGGCCGCGCCGCCAAGGACAAATCCGACCAGAAAGGCATATGCCTGTCCTGAGTTCATGCGCAGCGCGTCTGAGAAGCTTTGCTCCAACTCCCGCCACAAGTCCGTGCGTCCCGTCGCGTTCAGCACCAACCAAAACACCGCATACATGATCAAGCCGAAATACGCCAGGCGCAGCAACGGCCCAATAATGAGGCCATGGCTAATCCAGGAGCGATGTGGCACAGTTTCTTTGTATGGCCACCAGATAAATCTGAGTGGACCCCAGCGCGTGTATTCGCGCGAGTCGATGTCGAGATCGCAAGAAAACATCAGGCCGGAAACGAGGTGTGCTCCGGTAACGGTGAGCGCTGTGGCAAACGAGTGGTCTGGTGAAATGACCCACGCAGTCGGGGCGAGTATGACGGCCGTTACAACCGTGATCGTGTCATGCGTATGTGAGCCTGGCATGCCACACAGTATAGCACATCTATTCGTGTGGTTCCTAAATGGCGGTCGTATGCAGAATCAGAATGTTCGACACATCAGCGGCCACAACCATTCAGAACATGTTTGCTCCGGATCAACAAAGTTCTTGTTATTGACCACATGCGGAACACTTGGTCTAGCGCGGTACCTCGTGATGTTGTCGGCAGCGAGCCTCGTATGCTTCCTGTGCGCCAACGAGAATAACCGGGTCATGATACGACGCGGGCCGGCCATCAATTAATCGCTGCGTTCTGCTTGCTGCCAGTCCGCATACCAAACAGATCGCGTGCAGCTTATCGACTGCCTCTGCCTTGGCCATTAACGCGGGTAATGGCCCAAACGGCTCGCCGCGAAAATCTTGATCCAAACCAGCGACGATGACGCGTCGGCCATCAGCGGCCAGCTTTTCACACAATTGAACCACGCCCGCATCAAAGAACTGGATCTCATCGATCGCAATAACCTGAACATCTGGCGCGATTTGATCGGCGATTTCGGCTGATGTAGTGACAGGAATGGCTTCGGCGCGCACGCCATCATGCGAGGCAACTTCTTCAACGCTGTAACGCGTGTCAATTTGCGGCTTAAAGACTTGAACGCGCTTCCGAGCGATGTGTGCGCGCTTGACTCGACGAATCAACTCCTCGGTCTTGCCGCTAAACATTGAGCCGCAGATAACTTCGATACTGCCGGTTGAACCTTCAAGCATGGAAGACTCCTCAAAGATGGGGCAGGGATGCCACAATTGAGCGGTAAGTGGTGTACATTAGCATGGCAAAATAAAAAGGGCAACGCCTGAATGCGCTGCCCTTAACGGCCAGAGTCAACTATATTACTGCGCGGCCTGTTCTTCGTCGCCGTACACTTCTTGATACAGTGAGCGCTTCTTCGGCTCTTGCTTTGTTTCGCGGCGCTGGCCAATCTGGCTTTGCTTGGTCTGTGCGGTTTGCAGCTTACGCATGAACCGATCAACCTGACCCGCAGTATCAACGATGCGCTGCTCACCTGTGTAGAACGGGTGGCAATTCGAGCACACGTCGAGGCGCAAGTTCTGGCGTGTTGAACGCGTGGTGAACGTGTGGCCACACGCGCATGTTACAGTTGTGTCGTCGTATTTTGGGTGAATGCTTTGCTTCATTACAATCCTCCTCGAAGCAGGTGTATATAGGTATACGCATCACTTCGAGATTGAGATGTATTCTCAATAAATATTATACGGTCTCTACATCGGTAACAGTTGCTGCTACAGGAACAGGATACACGCTGACCTTCTTCTGTGTCTGCGAGTGATGCTCAAATGTTACCACGCCATTGATCAGCGAGTAAAGCGTGTAGTCTCGGCCCATTCCAACGTTGTTTCCCGGGCGAATCTTGGTGCCTGTTTGTCGCATAATGATCATGCCGGGCTTGGCTGCCTGACCGCCATACAGCTTAACGCCGCGCATCTTCGGCTTGCTGTCACGACCGTTGCGTGAGCTACCGACGCCTTTCTTATGTGCCATTTCTCTGATCCTTTCACTTCAATCGAGGGTGTATCACCATCCCCGTTTGAAGGGACATCGATTAAATAAACAATCTTATCAAAAATTAGGCCCTGATTTCTTTGATTTGCAGTCGCGTGTAGTCCTGGCGGTGTCCAGTGCGGCGGCGGTAGCGCTTTTTGCGCTTGTACTTGAAAACGATAATCTTTTCGCCGCGTGCTTCACCGACAACCTCGGCAATCACACTAGCATTGGCTACCAAAGGTGTGCCAACCTTAACATCGTCCGTGCCGCCAACCATGAGCACCTCACCCAGCGTTACTTCCTGGCCAGGCTCAACTTCCATAAGGGCGACATCAAGCGTCTTGCCCTCTTCCACGCGATACTGCGCGCCGCGGTCTCGAATTACTGCGTACACGCCACAACTCCTTTATCAAACTTTATTTAGACAACAAGAATGGAGAGTGGCGTCCACCCTCCACACAGGAACAGCGTTACTAATGCGGCATTATAGTGCTTGGACACGTCGCTGTCAACCTGTAGGCGCACATTTTACATCATTACGACGATACACCGTATCGCTAATTCAATGTGTAGATGTTCGCTGTGTTTAGAAACGACTGCTGGCCGTTACAATATACAAGTCGATCCCACCACCGCCTTTCAAAATGAGCCTCTGGATACGATTGATCACAGTGCCGCGTGTCACTTCACGCCAGCGGCTAACATCCGATTGTCCCAGCACGATATGCGTCGCCCGTCGACTTTGCGCAGTTTGTACCAGTGTCGCTGCGATGTCGCTGCCTTCAACAGTTTCAACGCGCGCGCCGAGCTGCCGCGCAATCTCCATGTGACGTTGCAAATTTGCTTCGTACAGACTCGTGCTCCGAACAGGCTGTGCTATATGAACTGCCAGTAGCTCGCCGTTCAGATTCTGAGCGAGCCGTGCCGCAGTTTTAAGTAAGCGTTCACTGTAAGGATTAATACCTATTGCTACAAGAACGCGTACCACAACTCCCATTTCGGATGATTTGACGGCTCCGTTGTTAGACGATCCGGGGATTTCCTGCTCCATTGCAAGGTAGCCTTTTCGCTACTTACGCAAATCGTTGGTAAACGCTTGCTGCACGTCAACCTCCGCTTGCAGCAAGCCACTTTCGCGCAAGAAACGATGTGTTGTTTCCCACATTTTTGGGTCAGAATAGCCCAACCCATTTGTATCCGTTGCTGCCGAACGAAGTAAAGGCAGTGTTTGCTTGAGCTTGTTAAGCTCTTGCGGATGCCGTTCCGGCTTAAGTTCAGGAATAAACTGAAGCGCAACGTTAAAAGCAGCGTCGGGATTATCAAATGTATCCTGCAATCCTCGCGCCGTTGCTCGCACAAAGCGCTGTACAACGTCCGGCTTGGTTTCCACCATTGTTTCTGATGTAATGATACCGTTGCTGACAAGGTCGATGTAGTCGGCGACGCGCAGCACATTGACGGGCACGCCCTGCTCTTGCAACACCAGCGGCTCGTTGTTGAAATATCCGGATGCTGCGTCTACTTTGTCGGTGCTTACAGCTTCAACTTGCGTAAAGTTGATTTCAGCGATGTCGACATCCTGCTCGGGAATGTTTGCTGCATATAACATGCCCTTCAGGCCGATATACGTTGCTCCGGCGCGGAACGGCACGCCAACGATCTTGCCTCGAAGGTTTTCCGGCTTTGTAATGCCCGCCGACTGTTTAGAGAAGATTGCGACCGGATATTGCTGAAACAGCTGGAAAACAACCTTGACCGGAATTTGATTCGCTCGTGCCAGCAAAACTTCATCACCGGCGGCATTGGCGAATGTCAGTCTGCCTTGAGCTACTTGAACAACCGCATCGGTCACAAAGCCGTGCTCAATGTTGACATCAAGCCCTTCATCTTTGTAATAGCCTTTTGCCTGGGCCACATAATACATGGCGAACTGAACATCTGGAATGTAACCCATTGAGACCGAGACCGGTGTAAGCTCGGTCGAAGGCGCAGCCGAAGCAGCGCTGCTTGATGTCGCAGTATTGCTGGACAATGTGGCAGCGGTTGATGTCGTGGCTGTAGGCGTTGCCGGCGAACCGCAAGCAGCCAATCCAAGACATAGTATGCATAAAAATAGTATGCGGCGCACGAAAAATAGCCTTTCCCAAGCTCTAGATGTTTTAGTCATTCCACGCGAGCAGCAGGCGTTCAAGTCCCAACAAAATCATGCCAAACATCAGCGTGATCAACCCAAGGCAGACCAGTGCCACAAAGATTAACGGAACATCGAAAAAGCCACGCGCGACGTTAATCAACGCACCCAGGCCATAGCGCGAGCCAAGAAACTCCCCGACCACAGCTCCGGTTGTTGCGTATGCGAGACTGGTGCGAAATCCGCTAAACAATACGGGCAGCGCTAGCGGCACTTCGATATAACGCAAACGTTGCCAGTGTGAGGCTCCTTCCACCAGCCCGACCTCACGCAATTCACGCGGAATGCCTCGAATACCGGCAACGGTGCTGCTGTAGATCGGAAAAACCACAACGATCGCTCCTACCAGGATGTTGCGGCTGATATCCGAGCTATAGCCCAGCCAAATAATGATTAGTGGAGCAACCGCAATGACTGGAATAGCTTGAAAAGCTGCTAAATACGGCGCAATCCAGCGCTCAAGTCTGGGGGAATGCGCAACGAGATATCCCAGCAGCGAGCCGATGAGCAGCGCAACACAAAAGCCGCCCAGCGACTCGATAAACGTCGGTATCACATGCTGCATCAATGTGCCGTCGGCCAAAACTTGACGGAACCGGACCAACACATCAAGCGGACCTGGAAGTAACCACGGTGGGATTTCACGGATTGATACAAGTGCCTGCCATGCAAACACGAGCAGTGAACCGGAAACAAGCAGCGTAACAAACTGACTACCTGTACGTCGTTGAACAGGCGTCGGTGCCGAAAGTGGCAAGGATTGGTCAACCAATAAGTGAGTTTGCTCGCTCTTGGCTCGATGGACACGCGACTTCGACCATAAATGGCCGGCACGTAAAACACTTTTTGGCATCATAAACACAACAATCCCCGAAGGTCATTCACCTTCGGGGCAACGAAGCATAGCGCATACAGCACTACACTTGCAGGTAACAAGACCAGCAAGGCAAGTATGCAGCACTACGCGATCTTCTATCATCCGGACTATACCGTCGGCCCTGGTTTTACACCAGATCCACCGCTCGCCACTCGGCAAGACGGGTCGCGGGCTAATTACAGGAACAAGTAGCTAGCATATGGCTAGATTATGCCTAACCTCGTGCCGATGCTGCTCATCGCCGATAAATCACCGCCGGTCGGGAATTACACCCTGCCCCGAAAATCGCTTTGACGCTAGCGTACCACGCCTATTATCGCGCGTCAAAGTTTCTAGTGAGGGCTGTGCATGGAAAAACTATATCAAACATAAATGGTAGGGTAGCTTTCACTACCCTACCATTTATGTTTTACAAAGATGGACGTTGATGTTAGGCATGAGTAAGCGCCGCCACCTCGTTGGTATGTCGCTCAACTGAATTTACTGTCGCGCGCTGTTTAGCCAGCTCAAACAAAGGACTTTGCTCCCTCGTAAACGGTGCATTATCGTTGCAGTCGGCAATGCCAATGCCAATACGAAGTGTTAGTCCTCGTGCCAAATGCAGTTGATTCCAAGCCTCGACCGCAGCCTCGATGCGTTTTCGCCATGCGAGCACGCCACCGGTTTCGGTTTCCGCAAACAAAACAGCAAAAGTATCATCGCTAATGCGCGCGCAACAATCAACGAGCCGTGATGTACGCATCAAAATATCCGCCATCGCCTTATGCAACGTGTCAAGCGTGTTCGCGGAATAATGTTCTCCACCAATAAAGGCATCCGAACCATTTTTTACAATCGTCAGCGCGGCAGCCGCGTACATGTTGCCGTAACGATTGTGACGTGCGTCTTCACGAGCCAGGGTAGCAGCAAACCCAATGTGATCCAGCAACCCGGTTGCCGGATCAATGTTGACATGCATAGCGCGTGCTTGCTCAACACGTTCGCTGTGACGCGTTTGCTCCGCTTGCATCAACTCAGGCGTTAGTAGTCGCGCAAAGAGTTGGAGCAAAGCAACATCATTGTTGCTGAAATGGTGCGCTACTGTGTCGGCAGCCCATAATGATCCAAAGACCCGTCCATCAGTCATGTAGAGCGGGACACCAACATAGGCACGCACATCTATTTCGAGCTTCTGCGGAACAAGCCGTAGTGGCAGAGACGCCTGTGTGATGTCGTCAATGCGCAACGGCTGGCCAGACTCCAGCATATGCAGGCAGAATGTGTCGCAAACATGATGCGTTTGCCCAGGACGAAGCGCATGATGCTGATCAACAACACTCATAATAGTGTACGTTGGGCTTTCGATGCGAGAAACCGCGACAATTCGCGTGCTTAACAGCTGTGCGACAACATCGAGAACACCCTCGACAACATCGCTGAGAGACGGGTTTTCTGTAAAAGCAGATAAAACCACAGCGGGGGCGGCGTGCTTAAGCATTGCCTCCGAACTCCTTGTGTAGAAAAGTAAAGGTAGAATGACGGGTTCGGCTTGGCTTTCAAGGGCCAATACGCTACATCGTGGTAGCTAGCAATACAATACATGCCGAGAAGAGTCTAGTTCAAGATACCGAAGTCCTGCTCGGGCAACGCCAGACTTGTCATGGCGAATTGCGCTAGCTGCGAGGATAACCAAAACGGCGTCGGAGTTGCCGAACGCCGTTTCGTATTGTGTACTATAGCTACTTTAGCTCTTGATGCATCAGGAAATAGTGTCACCTGGAGCACCTGGTCCCATGTTAGGATCACTGGGTTCGCCTCGGCGCCCGATCATCAAGGCTTCGTTGGCTAGCCCAGCATCTGATGTACGAAGTGTTTCCAGGTCGGTACGCTGCTTCCACAAAGTATGCTCAATCAGCTTGAGCAGCGCCTCGATCATTTGTTTACGACGCGGAGCTTCGCGCGGCAACGCCCGGATGCGCTGCACACGATCACGCCAGCTCTGGTCAAGGCCTTCCATTGTGACCGACGCCAAGCCAATGGCTGTGCCGGACGCAGCTTGGTATAAACGCACAAATGCTTGAATCTCGCTTCGCAATCGTGTGCGAGGAACGTTGGGATCCATGGTACACTCCTTCAAGCGCTAGGCGTAACAGGCACATCACGACCTAAACTTCCTAAAACCTCATCGCGCATGACAAGCAGATCGCGTGCAACAGCATCCAGATGGCGACGTTGGGCTTGGTCCGCAAGCGCTTCCAGAATTGTTGGAACTTCCGGCGTAACAAACTGCGGCTGTGTCGTCAATAGTGCTCGTCGCTGCTCAGGTGATGGAGCGTCCAGCAGCAATTGAATGAAGTTAAGTGTTGGATGAGGCTGTCCCGGTGTTAGTGCCGCAACACGTTGCTCCAACGATTGGGCAAGATCATCATGACCGGCAGCTTCCAGTCGGCGTATATACTCACGGAGGTGGCGACTACCCTCGGACGACATTAATACCGGATGTGTTTCGGCGACCACGCGAATTTCGGCTGGACTTGTTGCTTCCATCAGCGCCCGTAGGCCTAATGTAAGTTCGTCGCCTTCTTGAACGAACTCACCGGCCAGCACTCGCCGCAAGCCATCTATGCCAATAACGGTATGTGCCGTTGTTAAGTAAGTGTCTCGTTCTTCTATGGGGATTGCGGCGATCAAATTCTCGCCCAGCTGACGTGCCACTTGTTGATCCTGATCGGGCGTACTTTGTTCTTGCGAAGCAAAGACAAGTGTCTTGTTTGGGCCATCATGAAACAATAATGGCGCGTCAAGGGGGTGTTCCGTTCCGCAGTGTGGGCAGCGCGAAACGTGAATTGTTTCGTCCTCGATCTGCATCACAAGGTCGGACCGCTCCACTGCGTCAACGATCAACCATATCTCTGCGCTGAACGGCTGCTGACAGCCAACACATGTTAACTCAATACTTTGCGAGAACGATCGCCCCATGCCTGCTCCCTTGGTCACTGTTTCAGTATAGCATACAAGCCAAGTACCACACGGTCATCACTGCGTAAGAGTATAACGTACAATCTCGGATAGAAGTGCCGGAAAAGGCTTTACACTTTTCTCTAGCTAAGTATATAATGGTTCCGCTTTATCCGATAGTATCAGGTCATCAACGGATGGCGAAGTAAGGCATCCGGTGTAGCATATTATGCGCCGCTTTTGGATTGACGACTTGTTCCTCTTGCGTATAATGTAGATGTCAAGTTTGCCATGATCCGTCCAAGAAATGCCCCTATGTTACAGGAAAGAAATTGTTTGTGCATATCCACTACCATATGTTCGTCGTTTAGATGGTGGGTACGGTCTTTTTAGCAAGGGAGATAGAATGCGGCCCTTTCGTAAGCGACCGTTTCGTTACCTCGGCTTGGTAGCGATTGTCGCAAGTTCACAATTATTAGCAGCGTGTGCTGCAACGGATGGACCACTCACCACGTTCTCGGACCAAGGCTATGAAAGCCAGCAAATCCAGAATTTGTTTTGGCCGATCTTCTGGATGGCAATTGCCGTTTTTGTAGTCGTGAACGGAGCGCTCCTCTGGTCGGTTATTCGCTACCGTCGTCGTCCCAACGATGGCATACCGGTTCAGCTTCACGGTAATACTCGCATTGAGCTAGCCTGGACGATTTTGCCGGCGCTGTTGGTGCTGGGTATTGCTGTCATGACATTCCGGACACAAGCACTACTTGATCGCCCAGTGACAGATCCGCTCGAAGTGACAGTTGTCGGTCATCAATGGTGGTGGGAATTTCAGTATCCCAACCAGAATATTGTGACGGCCAACGAGCTGCATCTGCCTTCGAACCGCGATGTAGTGTTTACGCTTCGTTCGGCGGATGTGATTCACTCGTTCTGGATTCCGCGTCTTTCGGGAACGACCGATATGATTCCAGGCCATGAAAACAAGCTGATTGTGAGGCCCTTGGAAACGCAGCGAACACTGATTCGTGGTCATTGTAAGGAATTTTGTGGTGGCACACATGCGATGATGGCATTTTATGTTGTCGTCGAGCCGCAGGCTGATTTTGACGCCTGGGTCAGTCAGCAGCAAGCTTCCGCGCCCGTGCCGGCAGGCGTTCAGCAGGCAGCTGCCGCATCAGCGCCGGCAGTTGGCGCCACGGTTGCCGCAACTGCGGCTGGAACCGATGGCGTGGCCGAAGATGCGACTGGTGATGAGGTTTCCGAGACGACAGCTGCAACGGCGGAGGCTATTGCCAACGCAGAGCCGACTGCAACGATCGAAGCTGCACAGCCGGTAAGCGAGGCAGCACGCGGCTATGAGTTGTTTGCAAGCAAAGGTTGTATTGGCTGTCATGCGATCCAGGGCTACCCCGGCGCGGTTTCGCGGGTTGGTCCCGACCTGACGCATATTGGAAGCCGCACACATATTGTGGCGGGCTGGCTTGAAAATACACCCGAGGAGATGCGCCGCTGGCTCCGTGACCCTGGAGCGATTAAGCAGGGCAACGTCATGGCCAACGCAATCAAGCTCGGAACGCTCAAGGAAGACGAGATCAACGCACTGACCGTGTACCTGGAGTCGTTGAAGTAATGTGTGGAACGACAGTAAACTGTGTTTGCGAGTTTCTAGAGCTTTAAGGAGAGGATATGGCAACAACTGCCGTACCGGTGCCACATACTGGTGAACGTAGTCGCTGGCAAACTATTTGGGATTGGGTTACAACTGTCGACCACAAGCGAATCGGCATTTTGTACATTTTTACCGCGCTCTTCTTTTTTGTATGGGGTGGTATTGATGCGCTGCTGCTGCGTATTCAGCTAGCACAGCCCGAAAATTCATTCTTGACCCCGCAGGTGTATAACGAGCTTTTCACGATGCACGGCACGACCATGATCTTTCTGGCGATCATGCCGTTAAACGTGGGGCTTGGTAATTATTTCGTGCCGCTGATGCTTGGCGCGAACGACATGGCCTATCCTCGGCTCAATGCGTTGAGCTACTGGTTGTTTTTGTTCGGTGGCCTGTTTCTCAGCAGTTCCTACTTGCTTGGCGGCGCGCCCGACGCCGGTTGGTTCGCGTACGCGCCATTGTCGGCGGACGGTGGTGTGCTGCCGGACACCAACCACATGGACTTTTGGGTTATCGGCCTAAATATTCTGGGTATCGCGTCGATCTTAGGCTCGGTGAACTTCATTGTGACGGTGCTTAACATGCGCGCGCCGGGCATGAAGTTTAACCGCATGCCGTTGTTTGTTTGGACGCAGCTGGTAACCTCATTCCTGGTCGTCTTTGCATTTCCAAGCGTGACGGTCGCCAGCATCCTGCTGTATTTCGACCGCAACTTCGGAACGGGCTTCTTTATTCCTGAGCGCGGTGGCGATCCGCTGCTGTGGCAGCATCTGTTCTGGTTCTTCGGTCATCCCGAAGTGTATATCATGATCTTGCCGCCGTTCGGCATGGTTTCAGAAATCTTTCCGGTCTTTTCGCGCAAGCCAATCTTTGGCTACGCATTCATCGCGTATTCGAGCATCGCAATTGGCTTCCTGGGCTTTACAGTGTGGGCGCATCATATGTTTGCCGTCGGCATGGGGCCGTGGGCCAATGCTGCGTTCTCGGCTACCAGTATGTTGATCTCAGTGCCCACTGGTGTCAAAATCTTTAACTGGCTGGCTACGCTGTGGGGTGGATCACTCAACTTCAAAACACCGCTCTACTTCGCGGTGGCGTTTATCTTCTTGTTTGTGATCGGCGGTATTAGTGGCGTTATGCTGGCGCTGCCGCCGCTTGACTACCACATGACCGATACGTACTTTGTGGTGGGTCACTTCCACTATGTGTTGTTCGGTGGTGGTGTTTTCGCGCTGTTCGGCGCGTTCTACTACTGGTGGCCAAAAATGTTTGGCCATATGTTGAGCGAGCGGCTGGGTAAGGTG
>JASKZZ010000544.1 GCA_030147335.1 Herpetosiphonaceae bacterium
GTTGGTCAGGGTTTTGGGGACGGAATTTTGAAGGAAGCAGTGCAAGGATTTTTGTAAGCCAGTGCGCCATTGTTGAAGGTGGTTGCCCAAGCAACCACCTCAACAATACAAGCAGGCCAGCACCAAGAGCGGCCAGCGCGACCAGCGCACCAATCGATATTGTTTGGACCGCGCCAGAAGCGAAGGCGATATACATCACACTGAAAATACCGATCAGCAACATTGCCGCGGCATAGCTCAGCGCTTCAAGCAGGGCTAACAATGTCGCTTCCCCAACGGGTACGCCTCGTCGCTTGAAGGCAGTCAATAAGAAGGCGTAGCTGCCCACGCCCCCGGCTGGCACCGATTGACTAATAACAATCGCGGTCACGGTGGTAAGCCACAGCTGTAGCCCGTTCATGCTGCGTCCCAATGACTGTAAGACGATACCAAACACCCGTGAGCTAATAAAATAACTAATGAGAATCGCGGCCATCGCTGCAAGCAGCCAACTAAGCTGTGCGGTAAGCACAAGCTGCAACGCATCTGCAAGCCACGAGCGATTAAGCAACACTAAGCCAACGGTACCCAAACTTAAGAGTACGCTCACAAGAACGCGTGCTTGAATTCGGGGTTGGTGTGGAGCACATGACGTTACAGCGTCACGAGCTGCCGGTTGAGAAATTGTTTGTTCTGGCACGAGCTATCACCTTTCAAACAACGCGAACTGTTGAGCCGTACTCCCCATGACCAATGATCGTTGCGGGACTGATGACACACTACGGCCGATGCTTGCCAATACATGGGTTGCGATCGTGACCGCGGACGAGGGACGGCCCGCCGCGCGTGATGCAGCCGCCATTGCCGTTCTTCGTGCAGGGTCGGCAAGTAGTGCGAACACGTCGGCTGCAACATCCTGAACCATGCTCTGGCACGTTCCCGCTCCGGCGGCAATCACAAAATCCGCATTCGCTTGTTCTTGGCCGGGTACGGGCGTTGGGATAATCAATGGAACACCTCGACCAAGCACTTCGCTTACGGTCAAGCCACCTGCTTTGCCTATAACAAGGTCACTCGCGGCGATCAAGGGATCAAGACTGGGCTGCTGTCCAAGGATAACCAGCTCTGTTTCATGAAAAGGAACAAGATCGCTAAGCGCGGCGAGGAGCTTATGGTTTCGTCCGGCGGCCACGAGCAGCGTCCCCGACATTGCTCCATCCAAAAGCGCTTGGGCGATGGCACGAACTCGCGCCGTGGCAATCCCACTACCGTTGAGCAGCACGACCGGCCGCGTGGCATTTAGGCCGAGCATCTGTCGCGCACCTGCTTGTTCGAGCGGTTGGCTGATATCTGGATCGATCGGGATACCCGTCACTTGAATCTGTGCCGGCGCAATTCCAGCTGCCGCAAGCTGCTGCTTAGCAGCGGCGGTTGGAACGAAGTAACCGTCCACGCCGGGACAAGCCCAGAAATGATGTGATCGGTAATCGGTGACAACACCGAATAGCGGAGGTACAGCACCTTGCTGTCGCAGCGGACCAAGTACTTCCAGCGGCAAGAAATGCGTGCAGATAACGGCATCCGGTTGCGTTTCTTCCAGCAAGGCGTGCAGACCATGCACGCCTTGCTGGGTACTCCAAGCGCGGACTCCCTCGATCACTGGTTGGAGTGACCGGGAGCGGTCAGTTTGGTTGTAAAAATGGCTCCAAAAAGCAGGAATATGGTCAGCAATTCCTAGATACAAGCCCGCGTACACCTTGCGGAACAACGTGTGGGCATGATCTAATGTATCTTCAAGGCACACCTGAACACTATCCATACGCTCGAATCCGCGCGTAAGGGCCATGGCCGCACGATGATGACCCATGCCAACTGAGGCATGGAGTAAAAGTATGCGTGACATACAATAGTCTCCTTAAGAACGGCTGTGGTTTGCTAGGTGGCTAAACGTTATGTTTGTGGAGGAACAACTGTCGTTGGATTGGGCAACGGCTGGCTATGCAGAAACGGTAGATCAGTACAAAGGAGCTTGAGCGCGCCCCACAAACTACGCTGCTTCATGCTCAAGCGGCAAACCTCGAGATATTGCGCGGCGGTCCACACACTCCCACCCCAACCAACATGTCCGTTTTGAATACTGTGGTAAAGATCGTCGGCAGACGTGCCGCGAAATGTTGTATAACCCCGTCCAATTGTCGCCAATGAATGACTATCGCTGCCCCCCACAACAGGCACGCCTAGCTCCCGCGCAAACCGTTGGGCTGTACGATTGCAGTTGCTGCGCGGCCATGTCAGGCTGGCGTTGAATCCTTCAACCGCGTCGAAGCGCCAGTCTTTGCCATAACGATGACGGAGGCCATAGCGTCCCAGCGAAGATACAGCCCAATCATACGGATGGGCTGCTATACATACGCCACCTTGCGCATGAACGGCCGCAATTGTTTCGGCCGCGGTCCGTCCCGGAGGAAGCCACTCCTCGATAAACAGTGCTAGCAGATGACCTTCCGCTGTGCTGACCTCTTCGCCGACAACAACCTGCACGCCAAAATCAGGCGCCAGTTGACGAGCTTCGAGCGCTCCGTTAATCACATCGTGGTCGGTAATTGCGATTACCTGCAAGTTCATCTGCGCAGCCTGCGCGAGGACTTGGTGAACCGTGGCGGTGCCATCACTATAGGTGGTATGCAGATGGATGTCCGCTAAACTCATACATTCCATCAACGATTCTCCCTAAGCTACAAGCTACATGACGGCGTGCACACATGCGGCGTCAAACAGATAACTATTTACACTGGTTGTTCGTTCTATCCTTTTGGACGATGTATATAAAGAAGTAGTTGCAGGACTTAAGACCAATTGATACAACGAGTTTTGACTGTGCGTGTTTGGTCTTGGGAAGGAGCAAACCATACGTGGATCGAAGTGCAACACCGCTGCCTTGGTAAAAGATAGTTACAGCGTTAATACTGCCGAAAACGTGTTATCTCAAATTTAAGATCATTCCTGCTTTTGCTTAAGACTTGATTGAGAACACATTATGTTTCTGTGCTCAACGTGCTGTACACGTAGCACTGCTATCTGAGTTCCGTTACGTCTCAGTAAGACGACTGACAGCTGGAGAAGTTGCATACATGACCGAAGGAAAACATACGCACGCCGAAAGCTTTTACCGGAAACGTTACCATTGGCAGCGATTCTGATATGCGTACATACTTCCCTCGTCCTCCGCGCACGCGTACTCGCTGCTCTTTGCGGGCATTGTCGTGTCACTGTTGATGCAAATCGCCGGATAGCTTGCCCGTTAGTAAGAAGGTGTCCCACGCCACGCTACTGTTCTCTACGAGCACCACGAGTGTACATAGAACTGACGATACTTGTATAGCACTTGAGTGCGCTACGGCAATTACCGTAGAAGGTGCCATAGACTGGCACTTTCCTGTACGTGCGCGCCTATTCATCCGACTCTTCTGAAAATCCCCTCACGTGACTTGGGGCACAGGCTGTAGGTCAACACGGTAGCCGAGCTGTTCGAGGCGACGGACCAACCGCCGCTCCACGGCCTAGCGATCACGGTCGTCAAAATAGTTGGCACCAAGGTCACGATAGGGTTCATGACGCGTGAGCAGATGATAGATAATTACGAAGATGGTATGGGCCAGCGCGATAATCGCCCGCCGCTTTCCGTATTGTGCAGGAAACGCTGGCCAACGTCGTGCGCCACGCCGACGCGACAACTTGCGCGGTTATGGTGCACTGTGTGCACCATGCTGATGTGCCCGTCCTCGTCATTCAGGTGCGGGACGATGGCTGCGGGCTGCCGGAACAGCATCGCACCGATGTTGGGTTCGTGGCGATGCGTGAACGGGCGGCGGAAGTCGGCGGGTCGGTGCAGGTCGAGCGACTCATGCCGCAGGGCACGGCGGTCTCTGCCGCCCTGCCCCTCGCTGCTCGACTCAATGAAGGGGAAGTCGGCGATGGCAGAT
>JASKZZ010000551.1 GCA_030147335.1 Herpetosiphonaceae bacterium
CAACTCCCCCTCGACCGATTAATGCGTGAACTTGCGGCATTTCTGGGAACTTCACTCGGTTACGAGCGCGGCATTTATCGCCTGTACGTCCCGCTGCCAATGGGCCGTCGTCAAGAGGTCAGTGCCTCGATTCGCCAAGACGAGGAAGGCCGTCCAATCATCGCGTTTGTTTCAACGGTGGGCGCGGTACGTCGTGGCCTTGATCCATGGCGCTTGTTGCAAGCCAATGGCAGCTATATTTACTGCCGAATCGCCCTGCTGGGCAACATGGTAGCGGTGATTGCCTGTCAACTCCAGCAAACCGCTCAGGCCGAAGAGGTACTGCTCATCCTGCGCGAGGTTGCGCAGGTCGCCGATAACCTTGAACGCCAGCTATTTGTCGGTGACCAGTTCTAAGTCAACGGGAAGCTGCTCGGCGGCTTCATTCGCATAATCCGCCGAGCATTCGATCCTTAGCCGCGTACCAACGACTCACCGCCATCAATCCAGAGTTCGGTGCCGGTAATATGCTTCGACGCGTCCGAAGCTAAAAACAGTACAAGATCGGCTACATCCTGCGACTGTCCAGGCTTGCCGTGTTCCAACAGCTGGCCACCGTCTTCAATCTCGATTTCGGGACGAATCTCGTCGAGGTTGCGCTGCTCAGTACTGTTCTCGATATTGGTCTCGATCGCGCCTGGACACACGACGTTAACGCGCACTTTATGCGGAGCCAGTTCAACCGCAATCATTTTGGTGAACGCAACTTGGGCAGCTTTGGTGCATGAATAAGCTGTCGCGCCGGTGTTGCTGAACATACGGGTGCCGTTGACCGACGATGTGACGATTACCGAGCCACCCTGCTTCTTAAGATAAGGCACGGCATATTTGACCGTAAGAAACGTGCCGCGCAGGTTGACATTAATTGTTTGATCCCATTCTTCGGGCTTAAGCTCTTCCAACGAGGCCCAGACGCCATTAATGCCTGCGTTGGCGAACACAACATCGATCCGGCCATACGCGTCAACCGTTTGTTGAACGGCACGCTCCATCTGGTCCGCCTGCGAAACATCTGCGACGACCGGAATCGTATCACCGCCATCGCTCTTGATCTGCTCGATCGTTTCTTGAAGCTCGTCCTCGGTACGACCCAAGGCCGCAATCTTCGCACCTTGCTTGGCAAGCAAAATGGCTGCCGCCTTGCCGATACCCGAACCTGCTCCGGTAATGAAAGCAACTTTACCTTGTAACTGCATAATATCCTCCAGCGCCCCGTCGTCAGCAAAGGATATACCACAAAATAAAAACAACATACTTCCTAAACAGAAAGCAGGTCGTTTTTGGGGTGCGGCTCAACCAAATTAGCGAACCTTAAGCTGGGGATAGAACCTCACGAAGTGGTCGTTCCCGAGTTTCTTCATCGCCAACCAGGCCGTCACGCACATGAACCACACGACGGGCATATGCGGCAATATCCGGCTCGTGAGTCACCAGGATGACGGTAATGCCCTGCTCCACATTGAGCCGCGTAAAGATACTCATAATCTCCTCGCCGGTCTTGGTGTCCAAGGCGCCTGTTGGCTCGTCGGCCAGAATAATCCGTGGATTTGTCACCAGGGCACGCGCAATAGCAACCCGCTGCTGCTGACCACCTGAAAGCTCATTGGGCTTATGATGCATCCGCTCACCCATGCCAACCGCACGCAGCGCTGCCTCGGCTCGCGCACGTCGATCCCGTCCATTACCATACAGTGTTGGCAGCTCAACGTTAGCGATTGCGGAGCGACGTTGAAGCAGCATGTATTGTTGGAACACAAAACCAATCTTCTGATTGCGGATCGTCGCTAGCTCGTTATCATTCAGCTTGCCGACGTCAACGCCATCAAGCATATAGGTTCCACCGGTCGGCTGGTCCAAACAGCCCACAACATTCATAAGCGTTGATTTACCCGATCCGGACGGTCCCATGATCGCCAACAGATCGCCCTCGTTAATCGTGAGCGAAATACCACGCAGCGCATGAACCTCCACATCACCCATTTTGTACATCTTGGTGAGATCACGAATTTCGATCAGCGGCATCTTCGTATTTCCAAATTGCTAAAATTCTTGCTTCCACGTAAACCTGAAGCTTAGTCATGCCGCAGCGCCTGGATCGGATTCAACCGTGCAGCGCGTTGGGCCGGATAGATTCCGAAGAACAGACCGACCGCCGCTGAAAACCCTACAGCCAGTATGACGGCACCAGGCGTAACAACCGGCGTGATGTATTCGGCGAAAAAGTAGCCAATTGCCGTTGCCATCGCCCAACCCAGCGCCAATCCGATTACGCCGCCAAGAATACTGATGACCAACGCTTCAATCAAAAATTGACGCAAAATGTCGCGTCGTTTAGCGCCGACCGCTTTCCGCAGGCCAATCTCTTTGGTCCGTTCACTCACCGATACCAGCATAATATTCATCACGCCGATGCCGCCGACAAGCAACGAAATACCGGCGATGGAGCCGAGAAACACGGTCAGCGTTGTGGTGATCGTGCCGAAGATGTCGAGCAGCGACTCTTGGCTAAATACAACGAAGTCATCGTCCTGGCCATCGTTGGGCACGCCGCGCCGTTGGCGCATAAGCTGCTCAACCTTCTCCTGCGCCAGATCAATCTCGTCGTTTGAGCGCACTTGCATCAGAATGCCCGACACTTCAAAGCTTGACGAGGTTGTAGTTCGGCCGCTGAACAGCGTTCGATATGCCGTGGATAGTGGAACATAGGCGTTGTTGTCTTCGTTCGCAAGACCGCCACTTGCCCCCAGCACGCCCACCACGGTAAACGAGCGATTGTTGATTTTGATACGCTGGCCAATCGGCTCAGAAGAACCGAAAATGTCCTCGGCTAGCTGATCGCCGATCACCACCACATTGCGCGCGCCTTCTTGCATCTGTTGATTGATAAATTGGCCGCGCGCAATCTCAAAGTTGCGCACCGTCGCGACTTCCGGCGTCGCGCCTGTTACTTGAACGCCACGACTTACGTCGCCACCAACAATTTGGGCAGCCCCTTGAAAGATCGGAGCAACATATTCGACCTCGGTCACTGCACGGTCAATCGCTGAAGCGTCCGCCAAAGTCAATGGCTCGATTCCAGCGCCGTTATTTGGGCCTTGGTCACGCGTGCCGGGCACGACATTGAGCAAGTTCGTACCGATGCCTTCTACCTGATCAATAATCGCTCGTTGCGCACCATTGCCAATTGCTAAGAGTGATACGACTGACCACACACCGATGATAATCCCGAGCATGGTGAGAAAGGTTCGCAGCTTGTTAGCTCGCAAGCTTTCAAGCGCAATGCTCATGCTTTCCCACGCGCCGAGAGTTAGTGGAGGACGACTTACAGGTGGCATTGTTTGTACACGTTCGGTCCGTGCCATGGAAAATCAAACTCCTGGCGGTCGGCGATCAATTGGTGAATGCATACATTCAGAATGTTCGCCGACAGCATTGTTTAGTTATTCGGAGTTGGCTCCGTGCCAAGGGCCGCAATCGTATCGCCTTCGGCCAGTCCACTCACAACCTCCGCATCGACGTCGTTGCTCAGGCCAAGCTTCACTTCACGATCCGCGAATTCCTCGCCCTGTTTGATGCGAACAAGCCGCCGATTGCCTTCGCTACGAATTGAGCTTGTCGGAATAATCAGTATGTTCTGCTTCGTCGCTGTGCCGATGTCGATTGAAGCATTCATGCCAACACGCACATCGTCGTTGTTTTCCGGCAGACCGACCCGCACGAGATACGTCGTTACATCTTGGACAACGGTGGCGGCAGGAGCAATATATTCAACTGTGCCAGTGATTACGTCTGTGCCAAGCGCATCAATTGTTACTTCTGCGGTCTGGCCTTCCTTGATCTGCGCGACGTCACTTTCGCTGATATTGACATCAAGATGCAGCTCCGAGTCATCAACGAGCGTGAACGCCGATGTTGCACCGCCCGCCGCTGCTGCGTTATCGCCAACAACAACGCCAACATTCGTAATAATGCCGTCAAATGGCGCTCGTAGAAGTGCTTTATCGCGGTTAAGCTTGGATGCGGTAAGCTGCGCTTCTGCCTGAGCAACGCCAGCCTCAGCAATGCTGATGTCGGAAGGCGCGGCACCGGCAGTTAGTTTTTCAAACTGTGCTTGCGCGACATCGACTTGCGCCTGCGCGGCAGCTATATCAGCTGCTGTACCGCCTTGCCGCAGCTTTTGTAGCTGGGCTTTGGCTTGATCGAGTTGTGCGCGTCCTGCCGCAACATCCGCCGTCGATCCACCCTGACGCAGCTTTTGCAGCTGGGCCTTGGCTTGATCAACCTGTGCTTGCGCAGCCGCTACATCTGCGGTACTGCCGCCTTGTTTGAGCTTTTGCAGCTGAGCCTTAGCTTGATCAACCTGCGCTTGCGCAGCTGCGACATCAGTTCCCTTCGGACCCTTGAGCAACTCATCGAGCTGTACCTGCGCGTCGTCAACCAGTGCCTGGGCGTTCGCAACATCATTGATTTCTTGCTGTCTCGCGTTGTCGGCGGCTACCTTCGCCTGCTCCAGCCGTGACTGCGCCTGATTCAGCTGTAGCTCGGCGTTGCGCAGCACCTCGGCGTATGTTTGCTTCTCGATATTCTCGTCTAGCTTAAGCTCGTCAAACGTCTTGCCGGTGCGTGGATCGATACCGCTCTGCGCTTGCTGGTTGTCCCAGTACGCGCTGCCGTAGCTTGTTTGAGCGATACGTACGCTGTCGGCAGCCTGTGTCACATTTTGCTCTGCCGTTGTTTTATTAGCAGACGCGGACGCTGCGATCTTCTGGAAATTTTGCTGTGCCTGGGTCAGTCGTGCCTGAGCAGAACTAACAAGGTCGGGTGTTGGACCGCTGGTTGCTTTCTGGTACTGAGCTTCTGCTTGCCGCACAGCTGCTTCCGCGCTCGCGATATCGGCGGGCGTCACGTTGCCACTTCGTGCTCGTGCCAATCCCGCTTCGGCATTACGCACCGCTGCTTCTGCGCTGGCGATGTCAGCGGGCGTCACGTTGCCACTTCGTGCTCGTGCCAATCCCGCTTCGGCATTACGCACCGCTGCCTGAGCATTCGCAATATCGGCCTGAGTTACATTGCCTGTTCGCGCTTTTTGGGCCTGCGCTTCCGCTGCCGCAACATTGGCCTGCTGCGCCGCAAGATCTTGCTCGGTCGCGTTGCCGCTTTTTGCTTGCTCAAGCCGAGCCTGCGCGGTTTTTAAGTTGGCCTCGGACTGCAACACCTGCTGATTTAAGTCACGTATATCCAGTGCGCCAAGCTCTTGACCTTGCTTCACCGTCTGGCCTTCGTCCACAAGCACTTTTTCAACAGTGCCGGTCGCGCCAAATGACAAATTAGCAGAGCGGGTAGGCTGTACAGTGCCACTACTACTAACCGTAACGGTAAGATCACCACGACGTACGATGGTTGTTTCGTTAGCAGCTGTATTTGGCGGCGGGCCGCCAGCACATGCTGCAAGGGTAAGCGCTGCTAGCATAACGCTAGCAATGCGCCGCAAATGGTTCATACCAAGAAACTCCTAAGTAAACAGGATTTTTAGCTATCCTACGCACAGCCTAATGCTGATTATACGAGCACGGATCGAAGATTGTTCCAACAGTGTTGAGATGTACTATGCACATAATTGACACGCAGAACCTGTTGCCGACTGTTAGCGGCACGTTACCGAGTGTTACACGTCGTGTTCAACTACCCGGACACTGATAGCGGCTCGCTAATGTGCTGGAGTAGGAGTCGGACCCGCCGCCGCACCACGGCCCGCCCACCGCATGGGCCAACCTGGTAAGAACGCGCCGATAAACATTGCCAGCAAGGCGAAATAAAACGTCAGATTGTACGTTGCCTCAAATCCGGTGACGTATTCGCTACAGGCTTGCTCAATTCCAACACGCGCCTGCGCCGCACCTGAAGCTGGTACACCAGCCGGAACGTTTTGGTCCGCAGCAACGCCTGGTGTTTCACAAATACCGAAGCGCTGTGAGGCTGGTGTTGTGGATTGGCCAGCTGCCGTTCCTGTTTGGGATGAAGCAGTTGTAGTTTGACGAGTCGACTCTTGGAACGCTCGCGTTTGTGGTGAAAGGGCGCTACTTAACACGGTCGCAAGTATTGCTACGCCGATCGACTGGACGACGAAACGGGTGCCGTTGATCAACGATGAGCCGCGCGCAAGATGTTCCTTTGGTACAGCACCCAGCGCGGTAGCAAACGTTGTTTGCACCGTCATACCCAGCGCCACGCCACGTAGTGCCAGCAGGAACAAAATGGTATTGATTGACGTATCCGCCTGAATCTTGGATAACTGCCAGGTATTGATGACCAGCACGCCAAATCCAATAACGATCAGCAGACGAGGCCCGATCTTGTCATATAAGCGGCCAGCTATCGGTGTCGTGATGGCTGCGGCAATTGCAAGCGGCAATAGGATCAAGCCGGTCTCCAACGCCGAACGACCACGCAGCACCTGTAGATACAAAGGCATCAAAAACTCAGCGCCAAATAGTCCAATCACTGACACATAACCGATTACACTTGCCATCAAGAACGAGGGCCGACCAAACAAACGCAGGTTCAGCATCGGCTCCTTGGCCACAAATAGCTCCACGACAACAAAAATCGCCAGACTGATGCCGCCGACAATAAATGATGTCAGGACCAGAGACGATCCCCAGCCTTCCTCAGCTACGAGGGTAGCGGCAAACAGCACTGCACCGAAGCCAACGGTTGCTGTTAGCAAGCCCAGCGGATCAGCCTTTGGCCGCCGTTCATTTTTGCGCTCACGCAGCCAACGCGATGCCAGCACAAAACCAAGCACGCCGATTGGAACGTTGATGAAGAAAATCCATTGCCAGAGATTAAGATCGACAAGGTAGCCGCCTAGAATTGGACCGAAAGCGGGACCGGCCACCAATGCAATGCCGAAAATACCTAGCGCGGTCCCTTGCTCCTTTGGCGGAAAGGTGCTGAAAATAAAAGCTGATGCCAACGGCTGCGCAACGCCGCCACCAATGCCTTGAAGTGCTCGCGCTCCAACCAGCACCCAAATACTGTTCGACACGCTTGGTGCAATGCCACACAAGAACGACCCAAGTACAAAAATGCCGAGGCCAAGCACATACATGCGCTTAATACCGAACCTGTCGGCAAGATAACCTGACATTGGAGTGGTAATGCCAAGCGCCAGTACATAAATACTGATGATCCACTGCACATCGGTCAGACTAACGCCATAGCCGCTTTGGATTGTACGCAGCGCGACATTGACTACCGTTGTGTCAAGAATAATCATGAAGATGCCAAAAATAACCGAGATCAGTACCTTCCACTTGTATGCTAATCGACCACTCTCCGACGGCTCGGCTCCCAGCGCGTTATGCATGGACATGTGTTATTCGCTCCAAGCGTTAGCTATCTTGCTGTGACATACCCGTCGCTGCTTCAGGCCGCGTCCGCAGTCCATCAAAAAGGATTGACACCAATGTTTCGCTTAACTCGCCCAGCGTGCATTCTTGTTTGGCGAGTAAATCTACATATCCAGTTTCTCGCATACTGCTCAACAACAACCGAACCACAACCGGTGTCGCAAAATGACGAGCAATCGCGCCCTCGCCCTTGGCCTCGTCTACCAGCGCTTCAAGCGCGTTCATAAGCCGAAGCGACTGGCTTTGGAAGCGCGGATGCTGCATCACAACCGGTGGCGGCACCATCAGTCGCGCGCTGCCAAATGTTGCTCGCTTTTCAATAACGTCGCGCAGCACCCGTTCAAGCCGTACCATCGCAGGCAGGGTTGGATCCAATCCGACGATGAACGCTTCGCCCTGCCGCATTGCGCGCACAATGACGTTGATCGCCAGCTCTTCCTTGGACGCAAAATGCTGATACAACGTCGCCTTGGAGATTCCAACACGCGCCGCAAGATCATCCATGCTCATTTCGTCGTAACCCTGCGACACCATCAGTTCGTGCGCCACGTCAAGGATCGCATCTTCGCGAAGCTGTCGTTGCCGCTCTCGTAG
>JASKZZ010000553.1 GCA_030147335.1 Herpetosiphonaceae bacterium
GACATTGGTGTGAAGCATGATGGGCTGTTGCATCGTAGCCAGGTACCTCAAGGTACTATCCTCAACGTCGGCGACGTGCTTGAAGTCGAGGTACGCCTTGTGGAGGCTGATCGTGGCCGGATTGGCTTAGGCTGGCCGGACGGGCGCTCAACCACGTTCAGTGTATAAATACATCGCGTTGTACGAGAACGAGGAACGGAGCGAGATTTGGCACACGTACCGTCATCTTGCTCCGTTCCTTGACGTTGGTCTTGCTAACGAAATTGTAGCTTAGGCTGTAACCGGGTGGTAATCGTCAAAATTGGCGTCCTTACCTGGAAGAACAACACGACCATACAGACTTGTTGCTGTGCCAAGACGTCCGGCTCGTTCCGATGTTAGCTGCTCGGATAGGACTCGCCAACCCCAGTTTCCTCCAGCGCGACCCGGTGTGTTCATACGCGCTTCGGACCCGAGGCTCAGCACGTCTTGCAGTGGAACAATGGCTGTGTCGGCGGTGGACATGAGCGCGATTCGGATCATGTCCCAGGCAATATCGTCCCCGTGTATGCCGAAGTATTGCTGAACATGCGCCCGTGCCGTGTTGTCCAGCGTGTTCCACCAGCCAATCGTCGTATCGTTGTCGTGGGTGCCGGTGTACACAACCAGATTGTGATGGTAGTTATGCGGCTGGTACAGATTGTCGGCGGTATCACCCCAGGCAAACTGTAGCACGGCCATGCCTGGAAACTGCTGCTCATTGCGTAGACTGTCAACATCGGGCGTGATAATGCCAAGGTCTTCGGCAATGATTGGCACCTCGCCTAGCTCCTGACTCAGCTTCTGAAATAGCTCCGCGCCCGGTGCTGTAACCCAGCGACCATGCATTGCCGTTTCCTCCCTAGCGGGCACTTCCCAATACGCCGCAAATCCTCGAAAATGGTCCAGGCGCACGATGTCAACTAGCGTTAATGTCACGCGAAACCTTTCGACCCACCATCTGTAGTCACGCTGCGCCAGCACATCCCAGCGATACAACGGATTACCCCAGCGCTGCCCGGTTGCGCTGAAATAATCAGGCGGCACGCCCGCGACCACCGTGGGATTGCCGTCGGCGTCGAGATAAAAAAGATCGCGATTGGCCCACACGTCGGCACTGTCATAGGCGACAAAGATCGGAATGTCGCCTATGATCTGGATGTTACGCTCGTTGGCGTAACGCTTCACCGCTAGCCATTGTGTAAAGAATAACCACTGCAAGAACTGTTGGAAGCGAACACGATCTGCTAGCTTGACCTGCCACTCCGCAACCGCATCAGGTTCACGCCGCGCAATCAACGGGTCCCATTGGTTCCAGGCCGCTCCGCCATGAGCTTCTTTAAGCGCCGCAAACATGGCAAAGTTATCGAGCCAGCGCGACTGATCGTTGTGAAACGCTTCAAACGCGCCGCGCTGCTCGTTGCCAGCGTTCGCCGAAAAGTTCGTGTAGGCGCGCTGCAGGATCGCCATTTTCCACTCAATAACCGGGCCGTAATCAACACGGTCGTTTGGGAACTGCGGCGCGTCGTCAAGATCAGCTTGCGTCAACATGCCGTCAGCAACAAGCTGATCGAGCGAGATCAACAATGGATTGCCGGCCAGTGCCGACAACGAGGCGTAGGGCGAATCGCCGTAGCTGGTTGGTCCGAGCGGCATGATCTGCCAACGCTGCTGCTTGGCTTCGACCAGCCAGTCGATAAAGCGGTAGGCGGCGCTGCCGAGTTCGCCAATGCCGATGCCTGGCAGCGAGGTGGGGTGGAGCAATATCCCACTTGCCCGTCGGTTGTACATAGGTCTACCTCTTGGTGTGCGAAGATCGCGATACATTATCGCAGATTGTGTACCAAGCCGTCACACATCTGGCCGATCTGATACCGGATCGTGTAACTATGAGCCAAAGATCACATTGATTCGCTACAATCTGGCGAATTGCTGGCACTCAAAATGATGCTAGGGGCGGTAGTTTATCCAAATGCGATACGCAACGTCGCAGCTTTGAGCAAAAAGTATTCGGTGAATTAGCGCGAGGGGGAACATGGCATATTCTACCAGCACCATGTCCGGTGAAGATACACGCATCGACGACATGCCGGGCGAGAACAAGCGAATTGTGATCGAATCGGTTACGCCCCAGGTTGACTGCGGTCGGTTTCCGGCAAAGCGGGTAGCGGGCGATACAGTAACGGTGCAGGCCGATATTTTCCGCGATAGTCACGACCAGCTTGCAGCGGCAGTGCTATATCGTCGTCGCGGCGAGCAGCAGTGGCAAGAATCCCCGATGACGTTTATCGACAACGACCGCTGGGGTGGCAACTTCCACGTCGATCAAGCGGGAAGCTACGAATACACTGTAACGGCTTGGACCGATCTGTTTGGCTCGTGGCATCGTGACATGCTTAAGCGTGTGGCGGCAGGACAAGATGTCAGCGG
Organism: Herpetosiphonaceae bacterium; assembly: GCA_030147335.1. Lineage (GTDB taxonomy): Bacteria > Chloroflexota > Chloroflexia > Chloroflexales > Kallotenuaceae > LB3-1. Next base: position 2,449 of record JASKZZ010000553.1, read on the forward strand.
CGAGCTATTGGAAGGACAGCGGCTGGTTGAGGGCGCATCGCGACGTGCCGCAGGCAACGATCAACAACGATTACGCTCCGGCCTTCAGCAAGCGCAAGCCGGGCCACACCAAGCAACGCTGCAAGTATTGATGGACGAGCAATTTGCGCAACTGGTGCGCAAATATCCTGATCGTAGCGCGGCAGCAATGTATGAGCCGGTGTTGGAGCTGACAGTTGACCGTGAGCGAGCTGGATTTAGCGCGTGGTACGAGCTGTTTCCACGCAGCTACAGCTCGGAGCCGGGCAAGCACGGCACACTACGAGATGCAGCCCAACGGTTGGCGGCAGTGCGTGACATGGGCTTTGATATTGTGTACCTGCCGCCAATTCACCCAATCGGTCGTGTTAATCGTAAAGGCCCTAATAATACACTTGTCGCCGGACCTCACGATGTTGGTAGCCCGTGGGCAATTGGCGCGGAAGAAGGTGGTCACGACGCGCTGCATCCGGAGCTTGGCAACGAGGAAGACTTTGCATTTTTTGTGCAGTCTGCCAAGGATCTCGGGATGGAGGTCGCGCTGGACTTCGCGATCCAGGCAGCTCCTGATCACCCATGGGTGAAGCAGCATCCCGAGTGGTTTTACCAGCGACCTGATGGCAGCATCCGGTTTGCTGAAAATCCGCCAAAGAAGTACGAAGATATTTATCCGATCAACTTTTATGGCCCGCACCAGCAAGACCTGTGGAACGAGCTGCTGCGCATTGTGTTGCTGTGGCACTCGCGCGGGGTTCGCGTTTTCCGCGTCGATAATCCCCATACCAAAAGTGTTTCGTTTTGGGGATGGTTGATCCGCGAGGTGCAGCGTGTCGATCCGGGCGTTATCTTTTTGGCGGAAGCGTTTACACGACCCAAAATGATGCGGGCGCTGGCAAAGGAAGGCTTTACCCACAGCTATACCTACTTTACGTGGCGCAATACAAAAGGGGAACTGATCGAATATCTTACCGAGCTGACGACAAGCGGCATGGCGGATTATTATCGACCAAATTTCTGGCCGAATACGCCAGATATTTTGCATGATTTCCTCGTACATGGTGGTCGTCCGGCATTTAAGCAACGACTGGTCCTTGCGGCTACGCTTAGCTCAAACTACGGTATCTACAGCGGCTACGAGCTGTGTGAGAACGTGCAGCGGCCAGGCAGCGAAGAATACATCGACAACGAGAAATACGAGCTGAAGCAGCGCAATTGGAATCAGCAGCACAGCATTGCGCCCTTGATAACGCGAGTAAACCAGGCGCGACGGGCACATCCAGCCTTGCAGTCAACCAACAATCTCCGCTTTGTTCACGCCGACAACGACTCGATCATTGCGTATATCAAGCAATCGCCTGACCGCCGCGATACCATTTTGACGGTGGTAAATCTGGATCCATTCAACACCCATGAATGTACGGTATATGTGCCGTTCTGGGAATTTGGTCTGCATCAGGGCCAAACGCCGCTTGTTGCGGAGGACCTGTTGACCGGCGCGCGATATACCTGGCACGATGGCGGCAACTACGTGCGGCTCGATCCGCAGGTTGAACCGGCGCATGTTTTGTGGCTCCATCCCCAGGGAGACATGTTGTCATGACGGGTGTTGCAGTCGCTGCCATCAAGGATGCGATCCCGACCATTCCGTTTACATGGCTGCGTGAGCGACGCTGGTTCAGCAGCAAGGGTCAGACGCTCCAAACGCTGACGGTCATGGATTGGGGTGAGGTGCCATTGGCTCATCCCGGCATTATAGCGATCGTCCGAGCGAAGTACGCATCCGGCAAAGAAGAACAGTATTTGCTGCCGCTCATTGCTGATCAAGCCGCGCAGCCGGATGGAGTGAAAACCCCCGCGGTAGCTTCAATAACAATTGACGGTAACACATGGCATGTCCATGATGCGTTTCAATTCCTCGCGTTTCAACGCATGTTGATGGAACTGCTGATCGAGAATGGTTCATTGCAGCTTGAGCGCGGGAGGGTAGAGTTTTCGGCTGAAGCGAGCTTGACCCAATTACCGCCACCATTGGTAGAAATCAAACTGGTAACAGCGGAGCAAAGCAACACGTCGATCATTTACGACCGTCAGGCAATTCTTAAGTGCTTCCGGCGAGTGGTGGCAGGCGTCAATCCAGATGTCGAGGTGTCGCGATTTTTGGGGCGAGTGGGCTTTGAGCATACACCAGCAATGCTTGGAAGTATTGCATACCTTGCCGACGATGTTGAACACTCGCTTGGATTGCTGCAAGGATTTGTGGCGAATCATGGCGACGCCTGGGAGCACACGTTGAAGCAGCTCGACTCCTTTCTTTCCAGTGCTTCCACACAACAGATTACTGGGGACCGAGTAGCGGCAACCCGTGATCTGGCTGGCGTACAGCTAGCGGAGCTTGGTGAGCTAGGACGGCTGACAGGCCAACTTCATCTTGCTTTGGCGGCTAATTCTGATGATCCTAGTTTTTCACCAACACCGTTAAACAAAGAACAAATTACAGTTTGGATGCGCGCCATTCATGACCAAGCCGACAGTATTATCGCTACGTTAGAGCAACGGATCGGGGATCTTGTGCAGGAGCAACAAACAGACGTGCAGGTGCTCCTGCGCGCTCGTAACAAAATCAACGACCGCATCGGTACGCTTGAATCGCTTGGTGACGCCCGAATCGTGCTGACGCGTTATCACGGCGATTACCATCTTGGCCAGGTGCTGGTGAGCGAGCGCGGCTTTCTGATTTTGGACTTTGAGGGCGAACCACTGCGTACTTTGGCCGAACGACGCGCCCATAGCTCACCTCTGAAAGACGTTGCGGGGATGCTGCGTTCATTAAGCTATGCTGCGCAGACAGCGTTACGCAGTGCCGATGGGAACATGGCAGTGCTTGAGCCATGGGTCAATGCTTGGGAACAAAGTGCGCGTGAGGCGTTTTTAGCCGGCTACTGCGAGGTCACAAACGGCGCGGCATTCGTGCCGATTCAACCAGAGCTATTCACCAATGCGCTAGCGGTGTTTGAGTTGGAAAAAGCGCTTTATGAGCTAAACTACGAGCTAAATAACCGGCCTGAATGGTTGCCGATACCACTGCG
>JASKZZ010000555.1 GCA_030147335.1 Herpetosiphonaceae bacterium
GCTGCCAACGTGCGAGTCAGTGCCGGGCGGTACACGGCGCACAGCGAGGTCACGCTGGCCCAAAACCCGCGCAATCCCTTGAACATGGTCGGCGCGTCCAAAATGTTCACCGACAACGACAACTATGTGTTTCGCATCGGCACCTATGCCACCTTCGACGGCGGTAAAACATGGATCGACAACGGCCAGCTGCCGGGCCTTGAACAGTTCGAGATTACGTCCGATCCCGTTGTTGTATTCGATGGCGTGGGCAACGCCTATGTCGAGGTGCTGGGAGCCAACCGCAGCGAACGCCGCCAATCTTCGGCGCTGTACATTTATAAATCCAGCGACGGTGGCAGGACGTGGGCCGCACCGGTGCTGATCAACGACGATGCGACGGGCTTCAACGACAAAGAGTGGCTGGCAGCCGATACAACCGGCGGCGCGCTTGACGGTACGCTATACACAACTTGGGTGCAGATCGTTGATGACACTTACCGCATCTTGTTCGCGCGCTCAACCGACGGCGGCGACACATGGTCAGCGGCGCTTGAACTTGCAGCCGACACGCGGGTAACACGTCAAGGTGCGGTTGTCAGTGTTGGAGCCGGGGGCGAGGTGTATGTGCTGTGGAGCAATCTGTCGGGCAGCCACTTTGAAACCGTTGTATCGCGTGATGGTGGCGTAAGCTTTGAGCCGGTACGCAAAGGACTGTCGTTCCAAAACGTCGATCCGCTCAACGGCAATCTCCGACGCGGCTTTGTGCTGGCCGGATTTGCCGCCGATCCACAGCAGCCGCAAACGCTGTACGTGGTTTGGGACGACGGTCGTTTAGGCAATGCCGATGTGTTGTTTGCGCGCTCAACCAACGGCGGCACGACATGGAGCGATCCGGTCGTGATCAACGGTGTTACGAACAATGACCAGTTCCAGCCATGGGTTGTGGCAAACAATGCGGGCGAGATTTTTGTGCAATGGTTTGATCGGCGCGACGATCCCGAGGATCTGCGTGTTCACACGTATTCTGCGCGCTCAACCGATGGCGGCGTGACCTGGAGTGAGCTACGCGTAACCGATGTTGCTTCAGATCCTACGGTTGGCCTGCCATTAGCTGGTGAGGCCGGTTTTTACGGCGATTACCAAGCGCTTGTTGCCGATAACATGGGCGTGCAGCTGTTTTGGAACGAGACCCGTGACGGTAGTCAGGAAGTGTACACTGCGCGCATCGGTGCCGAGCAATGGTCTACGCCTTACATCGCGCCAACACCACGTCAAGCTCCGCTATCGGAGCCTCCGCAGCGCGAAGCCAACGAGTAACGGTGCGCTACTTGGGATCGCCCAAGCCTACATTGTCGGTGGCTGATTGGTCTCGGCTGTGCGTAACAACCAACGCCGAGTAGCCGCACACCAGAATCAGCGCAAATGAAAACCACTGAATCGCATAGTTCAGGTGCGATCCTTCGCTCAGCTCGGTATTCGGCTGCGGAAACGGCAGGTCGGGCGCTCCTTCGCGCGGCAACTGCTCGACATAAAACGGCAGCAGTGGATACGACACCTGATCCTTGATGCGCTCAATATCGATGCGGAACCACGAGCGCAATCCTTCGTTGGCGGGCACGTTGTCCTCCGCGCCCAGACTACTCCGGCGCGGCTGTGTTTTGCGCACAATGCCTTCGACGCGAACTTCGCCCTGAAGAACAAACTGCTCCAGCGCCGCCTGCTCATATTGCAGCAGCGGCACCCAGCCACGGTTGACCAGCACGCTTTGATCGCTGCCTGTAATCCGCAGCGGCGTGATTACATCTACGCCCGGCACGCCGTCACGGGAACGATTACGCAGCACAAGCTCCTGTCTGTGATCATACGTTCCGCGCACAGATACACGCCGATACTCGTTGGCCTCAATGTCAATCGGCGTGCCTGTCAGCTCCAACGGCGACGCGGTGATGCGGCTGGCGCTCAGCGCGTTTTCTGCCCGTCGTTCTGCAAGCCGGTCAAGCTGCCAAATGCCAAGCCGGATAAAAATCGAGGTGAGAACAAGTGTGGCCAATGTTATCCAACGCCAGCGACGGCTGACCAATTGGCGCGGAAGCGTACGCCAACCGTCCAAACTGTGTGACGATGTTGATGTTTGTGTATCCGGTAAATGGACCGAGTCCATGAGCTGCCTTTCTCGCATCCACATTGCAATGCTTGCTTGTATTGTAACGCGATGCAGCTCCTTTCGTCGGCCATTGCTGCGTTCAACCTTTTGTTACTGCTTGGTTAGTCATCGCAAGGCTCCTCGTCCGCGTCGGTTGTTGCGTGCGCCGACGGTTGTGCGCTGCGAATCCGACGAGCGCCGCTCACGCCAGTTTTGCATAAGCTCCCTAGCGCTGCCAGCCGTGGATGAAGCTTCCCGACCTGCTCGACATGGGCCAGCGAGACCGCCGCATTGATCACGCCGATATGCGAGAACGCTTGCGGAAAGTTGCCCAAGTGATGGCCCGATGTAGGGTCGATTTCTTCGGCAAACAATCCAAGCGGCGTGGCACGTTGCATCGTCCGCTCAAACAAGCGCTGCGCCTCGTCCTCGCGGTTTGCCAAGATCAGCGCATCCACGAGCCAGAAGGTACACAGAACAAATGTCGCTTCACCTCCGGGCACGCCGTCAGGCGCGTGCAGGTAGCGATAACACAAATCGTTGGCGACAAGATGACGCAGCGTCGCGTCGATCGTGCTGATCATGCGAGGGTCGTCGCCCTCGATAAAGCCAACAACCGGCAGCATTAAGTTGGCGGCATCGAGCAGTTCATCCTCATAGGATTGCTTGAACGCGCCGAGTTTTTCGCTCCACCCGTGCTTAAATACATCAGCACGAATACGGTCACGCTCTAAACGCCAGCGCTCGATGTCGCCTTCCAGCCCAATACTTTCCGCCATATCAATAGCGCGGTCAAGCGCGACCCAACACATCACTTTGCCATACACAAAGTTACGCAGGCCACCCCGAATCTCCCAAATTCCACTTTCGGGTTGCTGCCAATTATCAACAACCCAATCAACGAGCGGACGAAACTCCTTCCACACGGTTTGGGGATTGTACTGACCGACTTTCCACGCAAAATGCAGCGCGTCCAGTACCTCGCCGTAAATGTCAAGCTGAATTTGATCGGCAGCTCCATTGCCGATGCGTACCGGCGGGGAGTAGCGGTACCCGTCAAGATGTTCAAGTACCTCTTCGTCAACCTGAGCGTCCGAGCTAATTGGGTACAAAATCTTGATGCCGGTGCCCAACACTTTCACAGTTCGTACAATCCAGTCGAAGAAAGGATCGTCCTCGTCTTCGTAGCCCGCCAATAGCAGCGCGTAGAGCGTGAAGGACGCATCGCGAATCCAGGTGAAGCGGTAATCCCAATTGCGTACACCGCCAATC
>JASKZZ010000023.1 GCA_030147335.1 Herpetosiphonaceae bacterium
CAGCAATAGCGAATCGTTCCGACCCGAAGCGTGTATCAAAGCCCACGACCAGGCCACGGCTTCCAAGATTTTCCTGCTTCAAATAGTCGGCGACAGCCTGTGTCACGATGCGGACGTTGGCAAACGTGTAATCTTCGCCGATCACGGCGCGCCAGCCATCGGTGCCAAATTTGATTGCTGTAGGCATAGCGTTACGGCCTCCTCCATTGCTGGTTCGCAGCGGTGTGTGTTCCGCAGAAAAATTTGTGTTTACGGGTAGGTCGTGCGCGGTGGCAACGTCATGCCTGGTTGTACAATGGCCTCAGCCTGTATGATACATCCATCGCCAATAATCGCTCCATGGACTTGAGCGTTGGTGCCAAGGTAGCAATTAAACCCGATAATACTGTCGTTCACGGCAGCGCCGCGCTCAATCTGACAGGCATCCCATATTGCGCTTCGCTTGATGTGTGCGTCCGGTAACACATGGCACTCGCGTCCGATACTGCTGGATTCAATCAACGCATGCGAGGCAATGATTGTGCCAAAGCCCATGGCAACGCCACCGGTCACAACTGCTGAACTGTCAACTGTTACCGAATCTTCGCGCCACAGCATGTCGGGTGTTATGCCTTCAACAGCGTCGCCTGAAGGAACGGATGCGTGTCCGGCTAGAACAGCGGCTTGTGCGCGCAAATAGCCTGCCGGTGTGCCCGTATCGATCCAGATATGGGCAGATTGGAATGATCGGACTGAAGCGCCCGTCTTGATCAGGTTGGGAAACACGTGCTGTTCAAAGTTACAAAAGGTGTTGCGGGGGATTGCGGCTATCGCCTCGGCCTCAAGCACATACACGCCGGTGTTGACAGTGTTGGCGCGTGCTGTTCCCGGTGCAGGCTTTTCTTGAAAGGCAAGCACGCGACCATCCTGGTCACTAACGACGACACCGCGTCCAGTCGGATCTTCCACAATGTCAGTCGCGATGGTAGCTGTTGCTTGCGCTGCTTGATGGGCCGTTAGCATAGCCGTCAGGTCAAGATTGAGTAGATTGTCACCGTTGACGATGATTGTGGTGCCGTGAAGGAAGGATGCGACATGGGCTACTGCTCCGGCAGTGCCACGCGGCTCCGGCTCTTCAATGGCTCGCACTTCCACGCCTCGCCAGCGACGAAGCCAGCGCTCAAACGCCGCCGCCTGATACTGCGCCGCCAAAAATATTTGATCGACCTGGTGCTGCTCCAGCCAGCGGACGATATGCTCGATGACTGGTCGATTCGCCAATGGAACGAGTGGCTTTGGCGTTGTGAGTGTGAGTGGGCGCAGGCGTGTCCCCTGCCCGCCGACAAGAATAACCGCTTGCATAATCTGCGCCCAAAACGAAGGGTCGAAGGCCACAGCTCCGTGGAACAAGCTGCCACCTTCGACCCTTCACGTATGATTACAATAGATCGGTTCGTCCACGCCGCTTAAGCTCATCGACGATCTTTTTGACATCTTGCGCACGGCTGCGGGGCGCGATCAATACCGTATCACCAGTGTCGATGACCAAAAAGTTATCTAGTCCAATCGTCGCAATCAGGCGATTGCTGTCACTGTAGACCAGCGTGTTGGTTGTATCAATTCCTACGTGTTCGGCTTGTACGACGTTGGTATCCTGCTTCGGCGCGAGTTCGGTCAAGCTATCCCAGTCGCCTACATCATTCCAGCCGATGTCGACAGGAATAACGGCAACGCGTTCGGCCTGCTCCATGATGCCATAGTCGATGGTGATGCTCTCAATGCTTTCCCATACATCGCCAAACGCTTGCGGATTGCTCGGTCCTCCAGCAGCCTCGATTGAGGTAAGCTGCTCTCGAAGCTGTGGCAAATATTCGCCAAATGCTTCCATGATCCGGTCGGCGCGCCAGATAAAGATGCCAGCGTTCCAGCTATACTCGCCCGATTGCACATACTCCTCGGCCTTGTCGCGGCTCGGCTTTTCCACAAAGCGCTGGACCTCGTAGGCCGTGAAGCCGTTGTATGCGCCGATCTCGGCTTTGCGCTGAATATAGCCATACCCGGTCTGCGGTTCGGTGGGCTGGATGCCGAGCGTAACAAGGTAGCCTTGCTGGGCAAGCTCTTCGGCGGCTTTGAGTGCTTCGCGGAATACGTCCGCCTTTTGGATCAGATGATCTGAGCTAAGCACAGCCATCACTGCATCTGGGTTGTCGCGCAGCATAGACAGCGCGCCCAAGCCGATAGCAGGGGCAGAGCCTTTGCCGCTCGGCTCGCCGATGAGGTTTTGGCGTGGTACATCCGGCAGTTGCTCGGCGGATAGCTCAACATATTTTTGGCCGGTGACAATGATCAGCTCTTCCGGGCGCACCAGCGGTAAAATTCGGTCCGTTGTTTCTTGGAGCATCGTACGCTCACCCAAAAGGGCTAGAAACTGCTTGGGCTTTGCCGAACGGCTTCGTGGCCACAAGCGAGTTCCGGTACCACCAGCCATAATTAATGCATACATCGTGAATATCCTGTTTGTAATACTACATTAGTTGTACGTTGACGCTTCTTGCGCCACGCGCGAGCGAAAGTCGTCAAGAATATCGCGCAGGGTTTGCTCCAATGAAATATAAGGCTCCCAGCCGGTTCGCTCTCGAAAACGGGTTGCGTCACATGCGATGACGGGTACGTCTGCTGGCCGCATACGCTCCGGATCATGTTGAACAACGATTGGTACATCGCTGAACTGGACAAGTGTCTCCAAAATGGTGGCAATCGCAACGGGGCGGCTAGAGCCTACGTTATATACAGCGCCAGGCTCGCCCTGCTCTACCGCAAGCTGATATGCTCGGACAATATCACGCACATCCGTAAAATCACGCTGGGCGTCGAGATTGCCGACCTGAACAATCGGCTGCTGTAGTCCAGCTTCGATGCGCGCGATCTGATGAGCAAATTCCGTCGCGGCATAGCGGTCTTCCTGGCGTGGCCCTGTGTGGTTAAACGGCCTGACGCGAATTGTTTTGAGCTGATGGGCTACGTGGTATTGATATGCCAGCATATCTTGCGCGACTTTGCTGACGGCATACGGGCTAACCGGGCGGAGCGGCGCGTCCTCATTGACGGGTATTTCGTGAGGCTGGACGGCTCCGTATTCTTCACCTGTACCCACCACCAGCACGATTGGGTCAAGTTGCTCGTGGCGAATTGCCTCGAACACATTAAGCTGCATCACAATGTTGTTAACTAACGTGCCTTGAGGATCGCGAAATGACGTGGGGGGATGAGCTTGGGCTGCGAGGTGAAACACAATGTCGGGACGAAATCCCGCAATCATTCGCCGTACTGCGTCGGCGTCCATCAAGTCTCCCAGAAGCGGGCTTACACGGCCTCGGAGTGATGGCAGCCGCAGTTCCGGCTCGCGTACAGCGCCCGCCAGCTGCCACTCCGTCGCCGTCAATAAATGCTCGGCAAGGTGACCGCCAACAAAGCCATTGATCCCTGTAATCAGTGCGCGCATGGCTACCTATGATACAGCAGTCGTACTACCGCAGCAAATAACATGGGAACAGATACGGTTTCTATCGCTACCGCCTGCTGCCCGTACGCTAGAACTACGCTTATACCCCATTCGTTACAAGCACCTGCCGCGATGCCAAAAGTGTCCGGTCTATGTCGGCCCGAGTGATGCCATAATGTGTCGCAAAGCGCAGCCGATCATCGCCAAAGCCGCCCAACACAATCCCATGCTCACGCATCGCTGCGATAAACGCGGCTGGTGTCCAGCGCTCCGATAGCCGAAAAACGACGAGATTGGTTTGTACTGTTGTAAGATCGATCCGCACGTCGGGGAACTCAGCCAGACCCTCGGCAAGAACGCGGGCATGTGCATGATCTTCTGCCAAGCGTTCAACCATCTGCTCAAGCGCGACGACACCCGCCGCCGCAATCGTTCCAGCTTGACGCATTCCGCCGCCCAGCAACTTACGCGCTCGATGTGCTCGCTTGATAAAGGCGGCACTGCCGACAACCACGCCGCCAACGGGCGCGGCTAATCCTTTGGACAGGTCAAGTTGAACCGAGTCGAATGCTGCTGCTGCTTCTCGCAGCGACACGCCAAGCGCAACTGCGGCATTTGGCAGACGAGCCCCGTCAAGATGGAGTGGCACATGATGTTCGTCGGCAAGTTGCCGGACACGCGCCATAAAGGGGAGCGATAATACAGTGCCACCACAGCGATTGTGCGTGTTTTCAAGACAAACAATGCCTGGAGGCGAGTAGTGGGCGTCATCACGGTGATGCAGCGCTGCTTGCAGCCGTTCCAGCGGCAGATCACCGTGGGGATTGGTCGGCAATGTATGGTAAACCAGTCCGCCAACAACTGCGGCTCCGCCCTGTTCGTAGTGGAAGATATGTGATTCGTCGCCAAGAATGACGCGGTCGCCACGCGATGTATGCGCCAGCAGCGAGACGAGATTGCCCATTGTGCCGCTCGCCACAAACAGGCCAGCTTCTTTGCCAAGCATTTCGGCTGCCAGCTCTTGAAGACGATTAACTGTTGGGTCCTCGCCATACACGTCGTCGCCAAGCTCGGCGTCGGCCATGGCTCGCCGCATTTCGGGCGATGGATGCGTTACTGTATCTGAGCGAAGATCGATAAGTGAAGTCATGCAGTTTCCCGGATTACAAAAACGTCGTGCCCTATTGTACACGACGCTTGCCGGTCAGTCTGCGATGCTTGATGCATATGTTGTTGGCAGCAGCACACTCGATCAACGCTGTGCCATAGAGCAAATGCGATTTCAGAAGAGATAATCTCCGCGCAGCACCCCCACCAGTTCTTCCAGCGACAATCGCGACGGCACACGAGGCGGAGACTTGGGCGTGCCGCACAACAGCAGCCGCTTCGACTGGTGCAGAAACCAATCTGCATCCGAGTCGATTCGCTTAAGCTCGTGCAACACCTGCGTTAGATTAACCTGAGAGCGAGACTTGGCTGCTATGCCCATGTTGCCTTTGCCATCGCGGTAGGCATACAACACTGCGCCCGCGCCATAGGCTAGGCGTGACGATCCGCCATCATCGCTTTCCATCGCGATACCAAGGCCCCATGGCGTTTCAAACTCGATCCGTTGGGCAAACGCATCTTCAAGCCGAGTTTGTTTGGCCTCATGCGCATACCACGCATCGAAGTTGGAAAACATGGCGGAGGCTACTGCTTCCGGTGTTTGTGGATACAAGGCATTATAGCCTTCGATCAACGCGCAAATATCCGGCGCTGTACCGCCAGTGGCCAGTGCATGATCGAGCAGCGTTACGGCATGCGCAATTCGTTTCAGCATCACGTCTTCGGGAGCAACTGATCGTCGCACTAATTCAGTCGCGGATAAGCTATGATCGGCGGCTGCGTGATGGTCGAAGCGCCCTAGACCAGTATCGACATGAATGATCTGTGGGTCGCTGTCGACGGGAGCGTTATCCAATGTTTGCCCGGAAGGAACAAAGCGCAATGTTGCTTGGTCAAGATTATTCCAGCGACGTAATATCCATATTGCGCATAAACAATCAATATCTGGGCTGAGGTGTCCGACTATTACTGGTGAGCTGCTCACAAATTCGCCTTTGGTCGAGGAATTAAGCCGAGTATAGCATAAACACACTGAAAAACGAGATATTTGCGCGTGATCGCTCGGCGATCAGGCTACACAGTTGCTGGTATGATATGCGCGTCAACGCTTTGACATGGGCTATCGAAGTGCTAACAAACGAGCGATCGGTAAAGTTGAGGATGATGTGACAAAAGTATATTCAACGCCGCTCGAAGGGGTGCTTGTGGTCGAGCCGCAGGTACATCGTGATGAGCGAGGGTTTTTTATTGAAAGCTACTCGGCGCGTACCTTGCAAGAGTTCGGCGTCGCTACTACATTTTTGCAGGATAATCATTCGCGCTCGGTCAAAGGCACGCTGCGTGGCCTACATTATCAGGCAGGTATTGGTCAGGTCAAGCTGGTGCGCGTTGTTTCCGGCGCTATCTTTGACGTGGCGGTTGATGTGCGCTGGGGTTCGCCCACGTTTGGTAAATGGTTTGGCCAGGAGTTGTCGGCGGAAAACTTTTTACAGCTCTATATTCCGGTCGGCTTTGCGCACGGCTTTTGTGTGCTGACTGATGCCGCTGAAGTTGCCTACAAATGCAGCTCCTACTACTCGCCGCAGGATGAACGCGGCGTGGCCTGGAATGATCCGGCGATTGGCGTTGAATGGCCCGTTCAAGACCCACTGCTTTCGGCTCGTGACCAGCGTCACCCCATGCTGCATGAGATCGCTCGTGATTTTACATGGCAAGAAGCGTTGCCGCAGCATACTAGTTCGATTGTAGGTCCTTAGCGACTGGTGTCAAATGGGTCGGGAACGTTGGGTCCACTATAAGGCTCGTATCAAGCGCATGTAAGCTATTCGGTATTGCTCAGTTGTCCAGAGATTGGTACACTTACAATAAGTAATGATATACCCTGCCAGCAAACATACGATGGGGTTGTGAGGGATATATGGATAACCGCACTGCCAATCGACTTGCAAAGATTGCTGCTGTTCTTTTGATAGCAGTTTTGGTGCTGTCAACAATTCTTGTCGCCTTCGGGCAATAACAACGAGCGCCACATGCCACAGCGCGATTTTCCAGAATACGGTCCGATCCAACGCCGTCGCGGCTCGTCCTCGGCACAGCCAATGGCTACGCCGATTAACGACGACTCGTACACCGGCGCGACGATTCCGATGCGCGTACAACCACGCCAACAACCCCTTCCGCCATCGCGTCCACCGCAAGCCAACGGCTCGCCCCAAAACTACCGACGACGAAATGGACATGGTGGCTGGTGGTGGAAAGTTCCGCTGCTGCTGCTGGTACTGCTTGGCGGCGCGGGCGCTGCCGGTCTTGCTTGGCTAGACCAGCAATATGCCAATCGCATCTATCCCAATGTTGCGCTACAAGGCGTTAACCTTAGCCAGAAAACCGTTCCAGAGGCTCAGCAAGCTGTGGAGTCCTCGTATAATCAGTTTTTGCGGCAGCCTATCACCATCACGTACCAGGGCATGACGTGGCGTCCAACAGCGGAGCAGCTCGGGGTGAAGGTCAATGTCCAGCGTGCTGTTGGAGAAGCGTATAACGCGGGTCGCCAAAATGGTCTGGTGTCCAATCTCCAGCAGGTCGCGGCAATCTACCAGCGCGGCCTTGATCTTCCGCTGCGTATTACAGTGGACGGCAATACGCTCAATGAATATCTGCGACAGGTGGCGGCTGAGGTCGAGCAAGCGCCCGTGGAAGCGGAGCTGTTGATTGCAGACGCCAAAGCGCAGTCGCGTGATAGCAAAAATGGACGGATGGTGTTGCTGGACGAGACTGCTGCGGATATTGTGCAGCAGGTTAAGTCACTCCAACCACGCGCGGTAACGCTCCGAACCGCTGAGCTTAGGCCACAGTTGGTGACCGAATCGATTGCGGAAGCACGGCGAACAACCGAGGCAATGCTTTCGACGCCGCTCACCCTTAAGTTTCAAGATAAAACGTTCGAGCTTGATCAAGCTACGCTGGCCGATATGATCGTGGTTCAGCGTGTGGCAGGCGATCAGCCGATGCTTAACGCGCAGCTTGATCAGGCCAAGCTGCAAAAATGGGCCACCAAGATTGCTGACAAAATCGGCCGGTCATCGGTCGAGCCACGCGTGAATTGGAATGGCGGCAACCTTCAGATCATTCGTGATGGACGGATTGGCTACCGGCTTAATGTCGACCAGACCGTTGAAATGATCAATGGCGCGGTTGCAACCGTAACTCGTGAGCTTGATCTGCCGGTCGAGGAAGTGCAGCCACGCGTTACTGCGCAGAACCTCAACGATCTTGGCATTAAGGAGCTTGTTTCGTTCGGCAAGAGCGATTTCACCGGTTCAGCACCGTACCGCATTACCAATATCAAGGCTGGCGTCAATCTGCTTCATGGCATTTTGGTAGCGCCGGATGGTGAATTTTCGTTCAACGAAAACATTGGCAATATTGATGCGGAAAATGGCTTTGTTGAAGGCTACGCGATTGTGGGCAATCGTACCCAACTGGAGCCGGGCGGCGGT
>JASKZZ010000025.1 GCA_030147335.1 Herpetosiphonaceae bacterium
CGCTAACATGGCAGCAATCGTTGAAACACGCGACCTTACCAAGCGTTACTCGACATTAACAGCGCTCGATCAGCTCAATCTCGTTATTCCCGAAGGCGCGATCTATGGCTTTATCGGACCCAATGGCGCCGGCAAGACGACGACTATGCGTATCCTAACTGCCTTGCTCAAGCCCAGCTATGGCGAGGCGTGGGTTGCGGGTCACGAAGTTACGCGCGAGCCCAAAGCGATCCGTAAGCTTGTTGGCTGGATGCCGGATACGTTTGGCGTGTACGATAACATGAAGGCCTGGGAATATCTTGATTTCTTTGCGGCCTCCTATGGCGTGCCGGAAGCCCGACGAAAGCAGCAGATTGGTGAGCTGCTCGATCTGGTGGATCTTGGCAACAAGCGGGATGAATATGTCATGGGACTGAGCCGAGGCATGAAACAGCGGCTATCGCTGGCACGAACCATGGCGCACGATCCAAAGCTATTGATTCTTGACGAGCCTGCATCCGGCCTTGACCCACGTGCTCGCATCGAACTGCGAGAGCTGCTCAAAGAACTGCGCGCTCTTGGTAAAACGATTATGATCTCATCGCATATCTTGACCGAACTGGCCGAGATGTGTACACATATCGGGATTATTGAGGCGGGCAAGCTGCTGGTGACGGGCGAGGTTAATCAAATCCTGCAATCGCTTCAGCCACATCGCACGATTGAAATTCACGTGCTGGCCGATGCCGAGCGTGCCGTTGAGTTGCTGCGTCAAGCGCCGGGAGTGCGTGATGTGCGGCTGGTAGATGAGCCAGCCACGACAGCACCGGCAACGGTAGCTGATCCCGCAGTAGAAGGTTATCACGATGGGGCAGCAGCGAAAACAATCGTCGACATAATGCCGAGCTTTGTGGCGCGTGTCGCAATCTATGTTGACTATGTCGGTGATGACGCGGGCTTGAGTACAGTTTTGCAGCGGCTAACAGCTGCGGGCGTGCCTGTTGTTCATTTTGCCGGTCAGGTCAGCGATCTTGAAGACATTTTTATGCAAGTGACGCGCGGAGTAACACAATGAGTTGGTTATCTAACGCAAATCCGGTGTTAGTCAAAGAGCTGCGTGGACGAATGCGTGGCGCGCGTGCCTTTGTGATTTTGACGATCTTTTTGTTGGTGTTGGCGATCCCTACCACGTTGCTGTACTTTACAGCGCGCGAAACTGCCAGCTTTGACCAATTCAATACAGGTCAGCGCATTGGCAAAACGCTATTTCTTGGGATTGTGACCGTGGCGTTGGTTCAGGTGATGATCGTTGTGCCGGGTCAGGCAGCAAGCGCGCTCACGTCCGAGAAAGAACGCGAAACGTATGACCTGCTGATCTCGACGCTGCTGCCACCGTGGAAGATTATCATTGGCAAGCTGCTGGCGGCACTGGCATATGCGCTGATGTTGATTGTCGCGGTCATTCCTTTGATGGCGCTTTCGTTCTTCTTCGGCGGCGTGACACTGCTGGAAGTCGTGCTGGCGCTGGTCGGGCTAGTTGTCACCGTTGTACTCTTTGGCTCAAGTGGCATTCTATGGTCGGTGATCATGCGGCGCAGCATGGCGGCAACGATTGTAACCCAAGCGACAAGTGTGGCTCTGCTGCTTGGTATCCCCTTCCTGGCCGTAATCATCAGTATTATTGTGTTTCGTGATTTTCCTCCGCCGGCCTGGACCCGCAGTACGCCCTTTGTGTACGCCTGGATTGCCATGCTGTCACTACACCCGTTTATTGCATTAGGTTGCTCTGAAATATATCTGACGCAGGGCGAGACACGGTTGTTTTTTCCCGCTAACGAGGGTGGTGAAACGCCGTATGTGCCGTTCAATATGGCCGATGGTGGTACAAACGCATTAGTTCCGCATCCTTGGCTGCTGTACACCATTGAGGCGACGGTGCTAACCATTATTTTGATTGCACTAAGCATCCGTTGGCTGCGTCCTATCAACGATGCGCCGCGCCAAACGCGACGTGAGCGTGCTGCCGCTAAAAAGGTGTAAGATACGTGAACGAAGTTTTGTAGTGGGAGGGCTGGCGTGGGACAAGTACACGTATCGACTCATCCGTTGGTGCAGCATAAATTGACGCTTCTGCGACGCGTCGAGACCGAGCCTAAAAAGTTTCGTGAGCTTGTCCGCGAAATTACGCAGTTTTTGATTTATGAAGCAACAGCGGATTTGCGCTTGAGTGAAAAACAGGTGCAAACGCCACTAGCGCCGTATGCCGGTCAGGAGATTGGTGAGCGTATCGGGCTTGTGCCAATCCTGCGCGCCGGGTTGGGCATGGTCGAGCCGGTGCTGGAGATGATTCCGACAGTGCGGGTGTGGCACCTTGGCCTGTACCGTGATACAAAAACGCTGGAGCCGGTATCGTACTACAACAAGCTGCCAGCTGAAGCCGACGTTGATCTGTGTCTGATCCTTGATCCGATGCTGGCCACAGCAGGTTCTGCAATTGCCGCCGTCGAAGTGCTCAAACAGTGGGGCGCGCAGCGCATCAAATTTCTTGGCCTAATCGCAGCACCGGAAGGCGTGCAGCGCTTGAGCGACGCGCATCCCGATGTGCCGATCCATCTTGCTGCCATGGACGACTTTCTCAACGACCATGCGTATATCGTGCCTGGTTTGGGCGATGCTGGCGACCGGCAGTTCGGCACTGGCTAGTGACTATTGGAGCAAACATATTTGGCATCATCTAGCCGACGATTGGCAGCTTAAGCGCTTTCAGCTCATTTAGCTCAGATTTGTCGGCTGCATACTGCGACGAATGCGTTCGCGCAGCGTGTCAACCACGACAAAGTCGCCGCCATCATCTTGATAAAACCAGTGATCCCAGCCGTTACACGAGGGAAGATTGGCCATGGCAGCTCCAAGCGTGTGAATCGATCCACGGGTGCCATCCATTGTTCTTAGCGAGCCGTCGGCTAACACAATCGCGGTTTTATCAAGCAGCCGATTAAAAAATAGTGGCTGACCTGGTAAGAGGAGCCCATGTTCAATCAGCGCGCCGAAGCGAACTCGCGGCGCGCTGCGCTTTGTTTCCCATACTCCGTACACTTCATCATCGAACAACGGTGTGGGTACGTTCGCAATCCGCTCTTGTGCTGCGGCGAGATACGTGGCGTCCTGCTCTATGCCGATAAAATGTCGTTTTAGTTGTTTGGCAACCGCTCCCGTTGTTCCAGTGCCAAAAAACGGATCAAGTACAACATCGCCTGGATTTGAGCTAGACAGCAGCACGCGGTACAGCAGGGACTCGGGCTTCTGCGTTGGATGTAGCTTTGTGCCATTGGCTTTTAGCCGCTCACGTCCCGTACACAGCGTTAGTTCCCAATCGCTGCGCATTTGCTTGCCGTCGTTGAGCGCTTTCATCGCGTGGTAATTGAAGGTGTATTTTTTCTGCTCGCTCGATTTCTTGCACCACAGTAATGTTTCATGAGCATTTGTAAAGCGCACGCCACGGAACTGAGGCATAGGATTGGTTTTGAGCCAGACCACGTCGTTGAGCAGCCAATAGCCCAGGTTTTGCAGCGCTGTGCCAACACGGTAGATATTGTGGTACGAGCCGATTACCCAAATCGTGCCGGTGTCTTTGAGCACCCGACGACATCCACTCAGCCATTCATGTGTAAACTGGTCGTACGCCGCATAATCTGCGAATTGATCCCATGCTGCGTCAACGGCGTCAACTTTGCTTGTGTCAGGGCGGCGCAGTTCACCACGCAGTTGAAGATTGTACGGCGGGTCGGCAAAAATCAGATCAACGCTTTGTTCCGGCAGCGCTGCTAGCACGTCACGACAATCGCCGTGGTAGATATGATCGAGCTGCATGTAACGGGCTCCGCTGACAGTTTGCTAGAAAAATGTGACGCTGAATATAGCACAGGTTAGCGCCTCTTGTGTCCCTTGTTTCTAGCTCCTATACTATGTTAAGCTTTAGTGGCACCGTTATTCACTTATTTTGAGGCAATAGCATCATCTTATGAGCCGTACAAACAAACTGCTGCTAGATATTGCGATGGGCGCTGTTATTCCCATCCTGATCTTGAATTATCTGACCGATGACTTAGGCGCGGTAAATGCCTATGTGCTCTCGGCGCTTGTCCCGGTCGCTTGGGTTTTTATCGACCTGTTGTTTATCACCAAGCGCTTCAATTTCATAACGAGTTATGTGGGACTATCGGCGATCGTGCGTGGTCTACTAGCATTTTGGTACGTCGACGGAATGTTGTTTGCGCTTAAGGACTCAGCCGGATTTGTTGTTGCTGTCCTTGTGTTTGGCGGCTCGATTGCATTTGGCTATCCAATCATGCGGGCATTTCTGGTCCAAAGCCTTAATCCCGACACAACGGACAAAGAAGCGTCACTGAATGAGTTGTTACGTGAACGGGCTGTGTATCGAGCGCTTGTGTGGGGCACGATCATTGTTTCCGTCGTTAGCGCCATGGCCGGTTTGGTTAACTTCTACCTCAACCTCGCAATTGTGACGGCCACCTTTGGAACTGACTTGTTCAACCAGCAGGTTGCGCGGGTCAATGCTATCACCCGTATCGCCCTAACACTTCCTGATATGCTGGCCTTTGGTGTGGCGTTCTGGCTGCTGTATCGTGCGCTGTTTGCGCATCTGCCAAAAGAAGAAGGCAAAGACCAGTTTGAGAGCGATTTTTGGGATCTGGTGCGGCTACGTGAAGCCCAGCAACCTTCCAAAACTGGTATCTCACAAGCTAGCGCGCCTCAAACCTAGCTTTTCGCATATCTCCAGCATAATACTTCGGCGCAGCGTAACCATACGTGTTCGCTCTGATCGTGGCTTAATCGGCGTGCTATAATATAGTAAGCACGACGCAGTGGAAGCGCGTCGAACCCCGAGAAGGAGTTTTTTTCTACACCATGAATATATTTTCTCGCCGTTCAAACGGTGTGACCGAAGAAGCTGTGCTGCGAGCACTTGGCACGGTGCAGGAGCCGGAGCTTGGCGGCGATCTTGTCAGCCGCAAAATGATCAAGGATCTCAAGATTGATGGCGGATTGGTCAGCTTCAACGTCGAGCTTACCACGCCCGCTTGTCCGCTCAAAGATCAGATTGAGAACGAGACACGGGCCGCCGTTATGCAAGTGGCTGGCGTTCAGGAGGTCAAGGTTGGCTTTACGTCGAATGTGAAGCAGCGCCCCGGCCTCTTCGACAAAGCCGGTATTCCCGGTGTCGCGCACGTTATTGCTGTCGCGTCGGGTAAGGGCGGCGTGGGCAAAAGCACCGTCGCGACAAACCTGGCCGTATCGCTAGCCCAGGACGGAGCACGTGTTGGCCTGCTAGATGCTGACGTGTATGGCCCTTCCGCGCCGTTGATGCTCGGCTTGCGTAATCAGCAACCGATGGTGCAAGACGGCAAGATGGTGCCGCTGGAAGCGCACGGTCTTAAGGTTATTTCGGTTGGCTTTATGGTGCCGGAAAACCAGCCGTTGATCTTCCGTGGCCCGATTATTTCGTCGATGCTGCGGCAATTCTTGTACGAAGTGTTGTGGGAAGAGCTTGACTATCTTGTGATCGATCTTCCTCCGGGTACCGGCGATATTCAGCTAACACTGGCACAGGCAATACCACTTTCGGGCGCGGTGATTGTCACAACGCCGCAGGACGTGGCGCTGGCAGATGTCACGCGAGGCATTGAAATGTTCAAAAAGCTCAACGTGCCAATCCTGGGTTTGATCGAGAACATGAGCTTCTTCCGTTGCCCGCACTGTGGTGAGCGCTCCGACATCTTTTCGCATGGTGGCGCTGCACGAGCTAGCAAGGAGTTCGATGTGCCGTATCTGGGCGAGATTCCGTTGAGTCTG
>JASKZZ010000039.1 GCA_030147335.1 Herpetosiphonaceae bacterium
TGTTGAAGAGCTATCGAACTGGTACGTGCGGCGCAACCGACGCCGGTTCTGGAAAGGTGAGAACGACGCGGACAAAGAAGCGGCGTACACAACGCTGTACACCTGTCTGGTGACGCTGGCCAAGCTGCTTGCGCCGTTCACACCATTTTTGGGCGAGGCAATGTATCGCAACCTGGTAGCGGAGCAGGAGGCCGACGTACCAAACAGTGTGCATCTTACCCAATGGCCGGCAGCCGACGAAGCGCTGATCGACGAAGGATTGATCGCCGATACGGCAACACTGCTGCGTGCAGTAAGTGCTGGACGAGCAGCGCGCAAGGCTAGCGCGGTTAAGGTGCGGCAGCCGCTGCAAACGCTGCTTGTGCGTGCCCCAACTCCTAGCCAGACCGAAGGATTGCGGCGGTTTGAGGAAGAGCTACGCGACGAGCTTAACGTCAAGGAGATCAAGTACCTTGAAGGCGGCGCTGGCGTGGTAGAGTATCGCTTCAAGCCAAACCTGAAGCTTGTCGGTAAGAAGTATGGCAAGCTCGTACCAGCCATCAAAGCGGCGCTGGAAGAGCTACGAGGCGACGCAGCTGCCGATGCCGGACGACGAGCCGAAGCAGGTGAGTCAATCGTGCTGCAAGTGGATTGCCAGCCCTTTGAGCTGCAAGCCGAAGAGGTGTTGGTGGAAACTTCATCTCCCGAAGGCTACGCGGTTGCTGAGGACAACGGTGTGCTGGTCGCGCTCGATACGTCGCTGACGGATGAGTTGCGGCTGGAAGGCGCAGCTCGCGATCTGGTTCGTGTGGTGCAGGACGCCCGCAAAGAAGCAGGCTTTGAGATCGCCGACCGGATTAAGCTTTATCTCAGCGGCTTGGGCACGCATCATGAGGGCGTATCGCTCGACCAACTCATCGAGGTGCATGGCGCGTATGTCCAGAGCGAGACGCTGGCAAAGGAAGTTAACGTCGGCCCGATCCCCGAGAACGGTCATCAAGTCAACGTTGAGATTGGCGGCGTGCCGCTTGAGATCGCTGTTGTCCGCGTATAGGCCGGCATGTACCTTGGGGTACAAACAAGCAGGCGAGCACATGCTCGCCTGCTTGTTCTTCTTATTCAGTTTAAGCGACACACCATTTACTCAATCAGCGCCGCACGGTCAATTCCGGGTAGGCCAAGTTGCATTTCGGCAGCGCTGCGTTGGCCTAGCACGCTCTGCACCGACTCAATCACTTTGCGCCGATCAGCATCGTTGTTCACCACATCGAGTTCGTCAGTGTCAATCGTCAGCACCGGACAAAGATCAAAGCGGCGTAGCCAGTCTTCGTAGCGACGATTAAGATGCTCCAGATACGGCAGTGGAATTCTGCTTTCGGATGTACGCGCGCGGCCATCAATGCGGCGCTGCAACGTCGCAATAGAAGCCCGAAGATAGATCAACAGCGTTGGCGAGCCAGCCGAATGCGTTAGCGCCTGATACAAGCGCCGGTACGTCCGAAAATCACGGTGCGACAGGATGCCTTGTTCAAGCAAGCCCTTAACAAACACCTCGTAATCTTCATACATCGAGCGGTCTTGCACCACCGAGATTGGCGTATCCAGGATTTCTTGCTGCTGCTCAAAGCGCTGAGACAAGAACCAGACCTGTGAGTGAAAGCCCCATCGTTCGCGATCGGCATAGTAATCGTCGAGGTAGGGATGATCGGCAACCAACTCGTAGTAGGGCTGCCAGCCAAAGGTATCGGCCAGGATACCGACCAGCGTCGATTTGCCTACGCCGATGTTTCCCGCGATACTAACATAGTGCCGTCGTCCCAATGCTTCCGTCGTCACAGTGCTGCTCCCGTATCGTTTCTGCCTCGTCCGGACCCAAATGCCGCAATACCTCGTCGCTTGCGATTATAGCACATTGGTTCCGACCGACACAGCCTGCGACTATACAACGAGCGGCACACGAACGATCACGCTTGTCCCAGCTCCCGCCGATGATGTAATCACACACGAGCCATTAAGCAGCTGTGCACGCTCCGCCATGTTCAACAGCCCAAAGCTGCCCCGCTGAATATAGTTCGCCTGAACCTGCTCAACCGGAAAGCCACGGCCATTATCACGCACCTCGGCAAACAAATCCGCGTCATTGGCCCCAAGCGTGATCCAAACATGACTGGCTTTGGCATGTTTGCGAACGTTGTTAATCGCCTCTTGCACGATAATAAACACAGCCGCCTCGTAATCGGGAGCGATGCGAGGAAGGCCGACTGGCGCGTCCAGATGAATACTCAACCCGTTCACATCATGGATGCGTGCGACATATTGGCGCAGAACTACCACTAGACCTTCTTCGGCAATTCCGAGTGGACGTAGCTCGTAGAGCACCGTCCGCAAATCACGTGTCGCACGCTGCAGTTGGGCACGCAGGTCGTCGAGCGCCTCACCAAGCCGCTCCGGCTCACGTTCGGCCATACGGCGAACATATTGTACCGTCAGGTCGGCTACGGCGACCTGCTGCACCGGACCGTCGTGAAGGTCACGGCCAATTTGCGTTCGCACCTCGATCTCGCGCCGCAACAGGCGATCACGCTCGATACGCAGCGCTTCGGTCAGCTCGGCATTAGTGGTTTCAGTTTCTTTACGTTCGGTCACATCGTTAAGCATTCCAGCGGTGCCGGTGCCTGTACCCTCAGCATCAACCGTCTGCCAAACTTGCACCTCAACCCACCGCACATCACCACTGCGCGTTAGATAGCGAGTTTCATAACGACATTGGTGAGTCTTGCCTTCAAGCAAGGGCAGTAAAAGCGCGGCGTTGTGCTGTTGATCGTCGGGATGAATAAAAGACCAAAAGGGTGCGCCCAGACTTTCGTCAACGCTAAAACCGGTAATATCCGTCCAGGCATGGTTCAAGAACGACCAGCGTCCAGCCGCATCGGTTTCAAAGATAACCTCACGCACCTGATCGACCACGAGCCGATACTTATGTTCCCGTTGGCGCAGCTCATGCTCGGCTGCCTTGCCATCGATAAACTGACCGATCTGGCTACCAAAGCTTGTCAACATGTCAATCAGCGCCGGCTCGGGCTGTCGCACGTCACGGCTGAAGAGACCGATTACGCCGCGTGTCTCGCTCCCACTCATAATCGGAAAACAAAACGCAGCATGACAATTCTGACTCGCTTGTAGTGCTTCCTGTGACCAATCCGAGCGACCCAAAGCATCCGCAACCCATAACGGAGCGCCATCGCCTAATACACGTTCGGCTAACGCACATTGATGCTTGCTCGGCGCAGACACGACCCTCTGGGAGGTAGGCACTTGCCAAAGGGTATTGAAGTGGAGCTCATTGGTTGTTGCGTCTATGCTCCAATACACGCCAAGCTGCCAGTCAAGGCTTTCACAAAACGATTGCAACACCAAAGGGGTAGCATCAGCAAGCGAAGCAGACTCTGCCAGCACGCGCGTCAGCGCATTTTGCACAGCTTGATAGCGCTCAAAAATGCGCTGGCTGGATTGTTTGGACCGTTCGGCGGCTGCCTGCCGCGACAGTGCGTTCGCCAGCATCACTGCAATAACTTGAAGCTCGTCGACGGGAACATCTGTGGCTGGACAATGTAAATGAAGCAAGCCCACAGTTGCGCCATCAACATTGACTGGCAAACTGATAACCGTCGCGTCTGCAAATGATTCGACGAATGGCTGAAATTGTCGCTCTGCGGCGCGATTGGATGCTTGCTCAATCGCCTGCTCAACCGTAGGCGTTAGTTCGCCGCAAGAAACGCGCAGTGGCTCTGCGTATGGTGGATGGTAGGCAATAACACAGGCGGAAGCGCCGCTGCTTGTCAACAAAATTTCGGCAGCTAGGCTCAGCAACTGCTTTGTATTGGAAATATCCATAGTCAGCAGCAGATACAGCTGACGCCACCGCAACATTGT
>JASKZZ010000292.1 GCA_030147335.1 Herpetosiphonaceae bacterium
GCAGCCAGTGGTATCGCACAGCCATAGATTGCGGTGCGAGCGCTGCCGACAACTTGTACGCTGGTGTTCCACACAACATACGCGACAACCAGGCCCAGCAGCGATGAGTACGCTACGCCGCTCCACGCGCCCGTACTGATGTCGCTCCAGTTAAGGCCAATCACACTCGGTATTCCAACGAGCAGCAGCCCCGGCAATCCCGCTACCATGGTGATCGTGGTGATGCGCAGCGGCGAGATGCTGGACCCGAGGGAACGGACGCCTAGCGTATAAACAGCCCAGCACAACGAGGCCAGCAGCACAAGCACATCCCCCCGTAGCCGCTCCCACGAAAACGCTACACCGCGCGCCATTATAACTAAAGCTACTCCAAACAATGCGAGGGTAATACCCCAGCCTATCCTGCGCGTAATTCGCTCGATACCCAGTGTCGCGCCCAGTAAAGCTACAATCGCGGGCGTTGTGGCGACGAGCAACGCTGCGTTGGCTGCAGTTGTTTGCGATAAACCGAGGATAAAGCTAATCTGGTACATCGTGTTGCCAACAAAGCCCAGCCCCAGCAGCCGCCACCAGGTTGATCGTGGTAATGCCAGATTTCCTTCGCGCAGCCACAGCACCGGCAATAGCGCTACCACGGCAATCGTAAATCGAAGCGCTGTAAAAACCAGCGGCGGAATCTCGTCAAGGGCGATCTTGACGATGCTGAAATTTGCACCCCAAATCAAGACCACAATTAGCATCATGAGGTCGGTTGACGGCGCGGCAAACCACGTTGATCGCTTCTGGGTAACGGTTGATGAGCGCACAGCTGTTCCTTCCTCAATGACTCTCTTTAGTTATGCTAACACAGATCGAAAAGATCGCTCAAAACGGCGCGTGTATAATCACCTACATAAACATCTCTTGCTAGTTGAGCGTGTCGCTTGCTCATTCACACGAAAGTCTCCTCCATGGCGTCAATCATCACAGTATCAGATGCTAATCTTGGATCAGCTGTTTTGCGGTCGGTACTACCGGTGATCGCTGCATTTGTTAGTCCGTCTTGTGATGCCAGCATAGCGCTCATGCCGATCTTGGAGCAGCTTGCCGATGACTATGCAGGCCGTGTGCTGGTGGTAGCGATCAATGCCGAAGAAGAAACGCTGCTGGTCGAGCAGTTTAGTATCGCTTGCACGCCGACGCTGCTGATCTTTCGCCAAGGTGAGCCAATTACACGGATGGTTGGCTTCGCGCCGGATGGACTTATCCGGCTGTTATTCGCCGATGTAGCTTCGTGTGCTGTACCGCGTCAATGGTTATGGACCCCGACCGAAGAGGTCTTCGAGGAAACGGTGATTGTGCCTCTGCTCCAAAAATGGGGCTGGCACTATACGCGTCAGGCGCCGTGTCCACTGCCAACCAGTAAAGGCGTGCGTGGGCGCATTGATTTCCTTGCATACCTTAACGCCAATGAGCCGTTAACCCTGTTTGAGAATAAGCGCCAGATCGTATCCCATTATGAACTACAACAAGCTGTTGTTCAGGCCCGAACCTACGCTGTTGCGCTCAATGTTGGTTCGTTCGTTGTGGCCGCTCCTTCGGGGATGTGGGTTCATAGCCTGCGTGGGAAACGCGCCGCTCTCGCCGGCATGTTTTCAAGTCTGGATCTGCATACCAATCCTCAAGTCCTTGCCACATTACTGCTCCAATTACGGAAAGCACCTGAGTGGCCGTAAGGCATTTGCAAGTATCGCAACATCATTAAGTCATTGACATGTGGCTGTACGGAAAGCAAGATTACTTGTAGTACAGCCAGACTATACCGATGACTTTTACCCACGTCTAGCACTCAACATAATGATGAGAAAGGTGTTTCCATGAATACATATCTGCTGCGTGGCTTGCTTGCAGCCGTGCTTATGAGCCTTCCGGCATGTGGTCAGCCCGAGCCGGGGCAAGCAGGAGAAGTCGTGAGCGCAAGTGTTAGCGCTGCTGCTTCGGCTATTGTTGAGCGTCCAACTGATCTGCCAACGCCAACCGCAAGTCCTGAGCCAGTGGCAGCGCCGTCAGAAAGTGTGGTGGCAAGCTTTCCCACTGCGCAACCAACCTTTGTGCCAACTCCGGTTCCATCAATGCAGGCGGCAGCGACTACGTCTGACGTGCCGTCCCAGTTTGACCTGACGTTCAAGGGCACGATCGATGGCGCGTTGCCAATCGAGATGCGGCTGTTCCGGGATGCGGATAAGCTTAGTGGGACGTATTTTTATGAGCAAAACCGAGATGCAAACGGCGCGCCTCAAGAGCTGTATGTAAGCGGCATGATTGGACAAGATGGCGTGTTTGAGTTGACTGAGACCGATATTCAAGGCGAAACGGGCAAATTTAGTGGTCAGCTTCAGCGAGAGTCCGGGTCGAATATGCTGCAAGTGGTGGGCAACTGGTCAGATAGCCAAAAAGGAAAGCAACTTCCCTTCACGCTCACCGAGCATCAGCACGTGATTGGTGGCGATCTACTGCTGACAACAACAATCGTCAGCGTCAGGGATGAATCTAACCGTGTGACCTACACCGCGCGGTATCCACAACTGGAAGGTGGTGCAGGCCGTGGCGCAAACTTCAATCAAATCATTGAAACCATGGTGAGGGATGAGCTTGATAGCTTCAAATCCCTTGCGGGAGCATATCCACCGCCGAGCGATTTGCCGGAAACGATGGGCAGCTTTATCGACATTAGCTACACGCTCAACGAGGCGACAGACAATCTGGTGAGCGTGTTCTTCAGAGATTTTACGTATAGCGCAGGGGCAGCGCATCCCAATCAAGTAACCTTTGTGCTGAACTACGACCTGACCAGCGACAAGGCGTTGAACCTCGAAGACCTGTTCCAACCCGGCGCTGATTACCTTGCTGCGCTATCCAGCTACTCGGTTGCAGAGCTGCAAAAGCGTGATATTAGCTCATGGACCGATGGCGCAAGCCCAAAGCTAGAAAACTTCAAGTCGTGGACCATTGAACAGCAGGGGCTACGTATTACCTTTGATCCGTATCAGGTTGCGGCGTATGCGATGGGGCCGCAAGAGGTATTGATACCATACTCCGAGCTGAGGGGCATCATCAATCCACAAGGGCCACTTGCCGCGCTGGTAGATTAACAAGCGTGGATGCGATTATTCGGTCAATTGCGTAAGGTGGAGCAAGCCCGTGGAACAAAAACAGCAGCCGCGCAGATTGGGCCTCCATCACCT
>JASKZZ010000101.1 GCA_030147335.1 Herpetosiphonaceae bacterium
ACGAACAAAGCACATCTGCTCCTGGCAACGCCGCACGATCTGCATAACCGGTTGCTCCAATTCCATGATCGTGGCTGGCGCTGGGTGTGGCCTCGGTTACGCCTGATTGCCTTGCCGTCACTGCACAGTTACAACGAAGCGCGCGGCGGGCACATCCGCTGGCTACTGCGGCGGATTGAACGTCTCAGCGATGTATCCATCAATTACCTTGCTTCACTCGCGCCGATTGCCGATGTCGAAGGCACGTTGGAACGGCTGATTGGGCGAACAGTTCACGTTATTGCAGCTCCATCTGGGCCAACGCAAACGACGATTGCTGCCGTGTGGCACAGCGACGCTGATCGCGCTGCTACGATGCGACAGCTCGTGGAGCAGCTAAAGGCTCGTCGTTTAGCTGTGACCGTACTCGGCAGAACCGATGCCGAAACAAAGCAGCTACGGGTAGCCCTTGGTGAATCGGAGCCAGCGTCACAGCAATCGGATGCCCGTGTCGCAATTGTATCCGGCATTCCGTCTGCGGTTGATGCTCGCCAATCATTGCTGCGCCAGGGCTATCGGCTACTGGTGCTGCTTGCAGGCGATGAGCCACATGAGCAGCTTATTGCAGCGCAGCCGAATTTACTGCTCCAAGCTCTGCCTCATTGGCCAATCGCAGCCGCAAATCCTTATATCGCAACGGAACATCTAGCTTGTGCGGCAACTGAATCACCGCTGACTGAGGCTGAGATTGATCAGTGGCACATGCGCGACTTGCGGGACCGGCTGATCAAGAAGGGTGCCCTGCTTCCATTACCAAGCGGCGACCTGTGGCAAAGCGCGCCAACAACTGATGATCCCTACCGCGCTATCAACCCCATGACCATAGGTGGCCCACCGTGGAACGTGTACAATCCCGAAGGCGAGATGGTTGGATCTGTGCCACCTGCTCAACTGGATTGGTGCGTACTGCCCGGTCAGGTTTATGCGCCAGGGCTACGAGTTGCCGGCCGGGATGAAGCAGCCCGTGCCGTACGGCTTGTCAATGATAGCGTCAAACACACCACGCTTGTTATCTCCGATATTGCTATTACTGTCCGCGAGGAGCTTGCCGCACGCTCCATTCGCTTCGGCAAAATCACCTCCGATCTTACCCGAGGCAAGGTTATCATTTCGCAGCAAGTTGTGGGGCTGTGGGACATGAAAGCTGATGGAACGGAGCGTCGAAGTAGGATTGACACGTCGGATGGAACACAATGGACCGCAGCCGCATGTTGGATCGTGTTGCCGGCACCGCCGAGTAAGCCGGAGACGGTAGGCTGGGCCATTCGACAGGTGCTGCCGTTTGTGATGCTGTCTGTGCCGTGTGCGCTAGGCGTCACATATGACGCAGCCTTACAACGATTGTATATCTTTGAAACGGAACCGGGCGGCGTTGGCGTGATCGAGTGTATGTATGACCAGTTCGAGCGAGTCATTGAGCTAGCTCATCAACTTGCGCTCGCATGCGTCACGCAGCCGTTGTATGGACATGTTGCACGATCTGAGCGCGTTTGGCTCGATGGGCTGCGCGGAAACAGGATTACCGTACCAACGGTGGAAACGCCACCAGTCAGTGTGCCGCAGCCCGAGCGAAAAACACAGCCCGAGCGAAAAACACATCAGTACCAGCAGCCGATCGTCGCGGCGCACGCAACGTCAACTCCCGAAGCTCCATCAGAACCCGTGCCTACTGTCAGCAAGGCCGCTGCACGACCACAAATTTATACCTTACCGGCAGCAGTGAAACCAGTTGCAAAGCCGCACGAGCGCCAACGTCCCGCAGCCTCGGCTGTATCCGACGATCGTGCATTTGGAGCTTTACGTCCTGCCCCAATTGTGCCATTTCAACGGGCAGCGTCGGTGGCTCCACCGGCTATTGTTGAACCAGAGTTGATTACCGCTGCATCCGCAACACAAAGCGAGGATCGCGGAATAGTGGCGGTGAATCAACACGTGCAGGAGCACGCGTTTGATCAACAAGAACAACTGCCACATGAGCCACAACAGGCTCAACCACGACAAGGTCTCGATCACATATCGCTAGAGCGGGTGTTGCATCCAGAGCAAGATGTGCCTGCGCAAGTAGCCGACGATTTGGTTGTAGATCAGCCTGCAACTGAGCAGCGCGTGTTGTCCGATGTGCTAGCCAAAACCGATGATGTAGACAATTCTGCTCAACAATTTGAGCCGTCTCATTCTGAACCGATTGAGCAGCATGCAGGATCTGACAACATTGTTGCGGCGCATGTGCAACACCACGATCTGCAGCACAACGAAGACGAAAACATTGGCGTAGCCGAGCTGGATGATCAGCAGGTGGAACATGCAACAATCCGAGAAGAACTCCTGCTGCGACCAAGCCAGGCGGATGTTGCTGCCATCGCGGCAAAAGAAGATTTGGAACAAGCAAGCCAGGAGGCAACGAGCGTCCCGAACATTGACAGTACGCAGCCACAACGAAAGCAGCCGCAACGCCTTCCCTCGCAGTTCTTAATTGATGATCTGCTGCCGCCAATCGAGGAGCCGGACGCCGAACAGCAAACGGATGATGGAGAGGATGACGAGACGGCTGATGAACAAGCGCCTGAAATTGCGCCAATCGTCGAGCTGCGTCCGCGTCCTCGGACAGATCAACCACAGCCACAGGAACGACGCGAGCCGCGTGAGCCACTGCCGTTCCGTCGACCAGACCGTGGCACTAGCCGTGATAGCCGAGCTGCGCGTGCAGGACAACAGGAAACACGATATTCAGCGCCGCACCGATCGGGAAAGCCTGATCGTGGACCGAAACAACCACCAGCTTTTTCACCACCAAACCATAGCGGACGAGATGATCAAGCAACACGTCAGGCAGAAGAACAAGCGTTACAGCGCCAAGCATCGGCAGCGCAAGGATCACGTCGTCCGCCAAATACTACTGGCCGCTCGTCCAACACCGAGCCAGCGCGCACTTCATTTCGACCAAACCAGGGAGCTAGCAAGCCACCACAGCAAAACCAACAACCACAAGGCCAACGCGACCGGCAACCACCATCAAGGCCAGACCAACGCGAACAGCCTGCTCCACCACCGGCAGCCGAATCTACCACAGATGATTCTTCGGCAAACGTCGGCAACATGATTGCGCGCATGCGCCGATTGCGTGAGCAGCGTGAAGCAGAACAAGCGCGTCAACGACCGCAGGCACAGACGTCACGCATATCAACGCCGCAGGAATCGGGTGAACTGCGCTTTCATATCGGAGAACGCGTGCAATGTCTACCTTATGGCATTGGAATCGTGCGCGCCAGTAAACTTATCGAAGACCGCGAAATGGTGATAATCGATTTTCCTGATTATGGCGAAATCGAGGTTAATCCCGACGTTAGCCTCGTGCGCAAAGTCAGCAATGAGCAAGCTCCTACTCAGCCGTGGTCAGACGATTTACTTTAGCTGGCCGTCGCAGGCAAAGCATTACCATATCAGGTAATGACCTTAGATTCATACCTGTGTTGATCCGGTTGACGCAAGACGTTATCACCGTTATGGTTAACCCTAACAGCATACAAAATGTGTTAGCGAAAGTTGGCACACAAACGCTGTACGGAGATGTGAAGCTGCGGTACACTTACCAGGGTCTTAAGCACAACCACTACACTTTGCTTCTAGCGGTACAACAAGGGCAAATCACATACGTATGCAATTAATTATGGTGCACAACGATTTTTATGCGCGCGGACGAGGAACGAAAGCATGCTAACAGGTCAGACACTGGAATGGCGTACCATCGTTAGGGATTATGTTACGCTTACCAAGCCGCGGATTATTTCTCTTCTTTTGCTTACAACGCTCGTCCCAATGCTCCTGGCACACGAAGGACCATTTTCACTTCAGGTGTTCAACGTTATTTTATGGACACTCGTCGGTGGCGCGCTTGCGTCGGGTGGCTCGGGCGCGATCAATATGTATTTTGACCGCGATATTGACGCAATTATGTCTCGTACTCGTCAGCGACCAATCCCGAATGATCGCGTGTCTCCCCAGAACGCGCTTGTTTTTGGTATTGCGCTTAATGTACTGGCATTTGTTATTCTTTACCTTGCCGCGAACTTGCTGGCGGCAGTGCTGGCGATGATCGGAACCGCGTACTATATACTGGTGTACACACGCTGGCTCAAGCGTACATCAACGCAGAACATTGTGATCGGCGGAGCCGCAGGAGCAATTCCACCACTCGTTGGATGGGCGGCAATGACGGGCCGTATCGATCCGATGCCGCTCCTGCTATTTGCGATCATTTTCTACTGGACACCGCCTCATTTCTGGGCCTTGGCGCTGCTGCGTCGTACCGAATATGCGCGCGCAGGTATTCCAATGTTTCCCGTGGTGCATGGCGAGTCCGAAACCAAGTGGCAGATTCTGCTTTACACGATGCTGATGATTGCAATCAGCCTTTTGCTGCCACCACTTGGCCTTGCGGGAGGGCTGTATCTAGCACTAGCTATTGTGCTCAACGGCATCTTTTTGCGTGACGCGTATCGCTTGTATCGCGAGCCAGGTATAACAACAGCTTGGAAACTGTACAAGTATTCGCTTTTGTATCTGGCCTTGTTATTCGCCGCGCTCGTCGTTGATCACATTATCTTGAAATGGGTTTAGGTTCATTGGTGCCTTCACGGCTTTAGCG
>JASKZZ010000141.1 GCA_030147335.1 Herpetosiphonaceae bacterium
AGTCAGCAGGTTCACGATTTTTGCGGTCGGTCCCGAGGTCGGAGCAGAGCAAATACAAGGAGGATGGACCACATGCAGGAGAGCGAGCAGTCTGATGATATGCGGTGGCCAACGATCTCCAGTCAAAGCCGCCCATGGACACGCTGGTGGTGGATGGGATCTGCCGTCAACGAAGCAGAGATTACGCGACATTTACAACTGTTTCATGAGGCTGGAATTGGCGGCGTGGAAATCAGCCCGGTATATGGCGTTCGCGGCGAAGAAGAACGATTCATTCCGTTCCTTGATCCGCAATGGATGCAGATGTTGCGCCATACCATACGCGAAGCACGCCGCTTGGGCATGGACGTTGACCTCATTACTGGCTCGGGCTGGCCATTTGGCGGATCATGGGTTAGCACCGAAGACGGTGCTGCCAAAGTCGTTATTGAATCCTTCACCGTGGCCGATAGCAGCGAGGTAACAGGACCGATTGTCAGCAAGCAGGAGGCACGGGCAACGCTCGTTGCTTTGATGGCCTACGCTGAAGATGGGCAGATCGTTGATCTCCATCAACACGTGGATGCGCAACAGCGACTTCATTGGACTGCTCCTGCCGGTCAGTGGAAGCTGTATGCGATCTTTCAAACACCGACAGGCCAACAGGTGAAGCGCGCCGCGCCGAACGCTGAGGGCAACGTTGTCGATCACTTCTCCGCCGAAGCAATTGCTCTTTACCTCAATTACTTCGATGGAGCACTCGCGTCCCTGGCAGCCGAGGAACGTGTTCGTTGCTTGTTCAATGACTCCTATGAGGTGTACGAGGCAAACTGGACGACCGAGTTGCTAACCCAGTTTCAGCAGCGTCGCGGCTACGATCTACGCCATTTCCTACCCGCACTAGATGGCGCGGACGATCCAGAGATCATACCGCGGGTACGCTCCGATTATCGCCAAACGATTTCGGATTTACTTTTAGACTCGTTTGTCCAACCATGGACTGATTGGGCGCATCGGCATGGAGCGATCTCACGCAATCAAGCGCATGGCTCGCCAGGGAACCTGCTTGATCTCTACGCGGCAGCCGACATTCCCGAGACAGAAACCTTTGGCCCAGACTGGATGCGAATCGCTGGTCTTGCTCCCATGCCGGGCACGCCGCCACAGCAAGGCGGCCGCGCAGATATTCTGATCGGTAAGTTAGCATCGTCTGCGGCGCATATTGCCGGGAAACCGTTGTGTTCAAGCGAATCGTTCACATGGCTTGACGAGCATGGCAAGGTGCCACTCGCGCATATGAAGGCCGAAGCAGATGTGATGTTCGTGATGGGCATCAACCATGTGTTCTTCCACGGAACGCCGTTCTCTCCTGCCGATGCGGATTGGCCAGGCTGGATGTTTTATGCAACAACGCACGTTGCGCCGAGCAATCCTTGGTGGCATGATCTCGCCGCGCTCAATAGCTACATCAGCCGCTGCCAGTCATTTCTTCAAGCTGGTCGACCCGATAACGACATCCTGCTGTATTTCCCGATCTTCGACCTTTGGGCTAGCGATCAAGGTGCGGAGCACTTACTCCATTTCCTGACCGTTCATTCCGAGCATTGGCTTGATCAAAGTCTTTCAGACTTTGCGACAACGGCACGGCAGTTCTGGGACCGTGGCTATAGCTTTGATTTCGTCTCCGACCAGTTGCTAGAGCAAACAATTCAGGTTGGGGAACAGCAGATTCATTCCCGTGGAGGAACGTACAAAGCTCTTGTAGTTGCAGGCTGTACGATCATGCCACCGGAAACACTTGAACGCATTTTTAATCTTGTACATGCAGGAACGACCGTGCTTATCGTGGGGGATTTGCCTCAAGATGTGCCGGGACTAACCAATCTGGCTGAACACCGTCACCGCCTACGCGCTGCGTTATCAACACTCGAGCAACGAGCCGGGATTCAGCCCGGCGTCGTCGAGTGGGGATTAGGCAAAGGCCGGATACTCGTCGGGCAAGACGTCGAGGCGCTGCTGCAAATGGCTGGCATCCGGCGCGAAAGCATCGTGGACAACGGCGTTGAGTTCATTCGACGGCGCGACGATAGCGGCTACCTGTATTTCCTGGCAAACCTTGGTCAAGAGCGGCTGGATCAATGGGTGCGCTTGCCAATCCACATAGCATCAGCTGCGATCTTCAATCCGGTTGACAATCGCCATGGCCTTGCATACCTGAAACCAAGTAATGACCATGAATCACAGGTATATCTTCAACTCGAACCAGGCGAATCACTTCTTTTACGTGCCAGCTTTCGAGCCATTGAAGGCGAGGCATGGCACTATCTATCGCCCGCTGGCGAACCATATTCGCTTGACGGCGACTGGCGCGTCGAGTTCGTCACTGGCGGTCCGACCCTACCTAGTCCAACCACGATTCCGCAGCTTACAAGCTGGACTGAGTGGCACGACGCTCGCGAAGAACTCCAAGCGTTTTCTGGCACAGCACGCTATACCATGACGTTCACAAAGCCCGATGTTGAAGCGGATGCGTGGGCAATTGACCTTGGCGTAGTCTGCCACAGCGCGCAAATCAAGCTCAATGGCCAGAACATCGGCACGCTTTATGCCCGACCATTTCAGATCGTCTTGCCTGATGGTCTGCGGGAGGGTGACAATCATTTGGAGATCGAGGTAACGAATTTGATGGCCAATCGCCTTGCAGACCTGGACCATCGAAAAGAGCCATGGCGCAAGTTTTTCTTCGTCAACATTCAGTACCAGGAATTTGATGCGTCAGACTGGAAGCCGCTACCATCTGGCCTACTCGGTCCCGTGCAACTAGTTTCGTTATGTCGCCTTCGGGACTTTCCATCGCTGTAAATAGTAGCTTATCGATTTGGACTTTTCTTAAGTGTGACACAAATTTTGCCACGAATTATCGAGTGGCAACAAAAGGAGAACGCAATGGAGTATCGCTCTTTGGGACGCACCGGCGTAATGGTATCGCCGCTGTGCCTTGGCGCAATGAACTTTGGCGGGCCTACCTCTGAAGCTGATTCAATTCGCATTATCGATCGGAGCCTCGAGGCGGGCATCAACTTTATTGATACGGCCAACGTGTACAACAAAAGTGAGAGCGAACGGATTGTCGGCGTGGCGCTGCAACAAAATGGCAAGCGCGATCAGGTGGTGCTGGCAACGAAAGTGCACGGCAAAATGGGTGACGGGCCGAACGACCAAGGCACCAGCCGCTACCACATCATCAAAGCGTGTGAAGACTCGCTGCGCCGCTTACAAACCGACCATATTGACCTTTACCAGCTCCACCGACCGTCGCTGACAGTCCCGCAAGACGAAACCTTGCGCGCCTTTGATGATCTTGTTCACTCCGGCAAAGTGCGCTACATCGGCTGTTCAACCCACCCGGCATGGATGGTCATGGAAGCACTGGCGGCCAGCGAGCGACTTGGCATCGTTCGCTATATTTCGGAACAGCCGCCGTATAATCTCGTAGATCGACGAATCGAAAACGAACTGGTGCCGCTCGCACAAAAGTATGGGCTAGCACTGATCCCGTGGTCGCCCTTAGCCGGTGGTATCTTGGCTGGACGTTATGCCAACGGCCAAGACTTTCCCGACGACTCACGGGCTGGACGATCTGGTGGACAGCGTATGTTCGTTGATCGCATTTCACCTGCTGCGCTGAACGTGGCGCAAAAGCTGGCGGAACGCGCACAGGAACGCGACATGACGAGCAGCCAATTAGCATTGCTGTGGTGCAAAGATCAGCCTGGCATTACCGCCCCAATCATTGGCCCACGCACGATGGAGCATCTTGAAGACCAAATCAAGGTACTGGAAATGACACTTTCCGATGACGATCAAGCCTTCTGCGACACGCTGGTGCATCCCGGCAATGCGGTGTCCGACTTCCACAACACTAATCCGTGGATGAAAGCGCGAGTTGGCTAAGCTACGCCTCTACGTGGAGCCGTCACAAATACGGCTCCACGTGACATCGCACTAATCGTCGCACATTGGGGCTTGATACAACACCGATAGGTTATGTCACTGCCTTTGCACGGTTAATGGAAAGGATAGACATTTGCGCGATACTGGACTGCGCTTTCTGCTGCCATACATGCGGCCCTATCGAAGGCTGCTTTTGCTTGGCTTGCTCTATGGATTTATTGGCGCAGGTGCGAGTGCGGTGAGTCCGACGGTACTTGGCTGGGCAATTGACGAGCTGCGTGCTGGTGTTCGCGTGCCTGTCCTTGGCCTATATGCGCTAAGCCTGATCGGGCTAGCCGCCATGCTCGCGATCTTTCGCTACCGTTTGCGTATGCTGAGCGGACAAATCGCCGTTGGTGTGTCATACCGAATGAGTCAAGATTTGTTCAACACAATCTTGACGCTCGATCAACGCAGCCTGCGTCAATATGGCACCGGCGATCTGCTGTCACGCGCCACCAGCGATTTTATTTACATCTGGCGATTTTACAGCGCCGGCTTCCAGATGTCGGTACACGCCATTTTTTTGCTGAGCATTGGGTGCGCGCTGATGGCGCTGACGAGTCCACTACT
>JASKZZ010000182.1 GCA_030147335.1 Herpetosiphonaceae bacterium
GATGGATATACATAGCGGATTGGCACAAACACGAGCAATGAACAGATGACCAGGATCGGCGCGACAAAGGTAGGCGAAACATTGAAAATGATGACGTAAAAAGCAATAACGTTCCAGTAGCTCGGAAAGCCCAGAAAGAAATGGTCATCGGTTTTAGCATCGACACGGCAGAATTGGTAACTGGAAGCAAGTAGAGGAAGCGCAGCGAGGGCAGTGCCGATACTGCCCTCCGGCAAATAGCCACCTTGATGCAGCATCAAAACCGGCGCGAAAACATATGTAAGGTAATCAACAATATCGTCTAGCCGACGACCATCGAACCATGGCATTCGCTCACTTACACGAAAGCGGCGAGCGAGGGTGCCGTCGGTGCTGTCAATGATCAATGCGATCAGCCCCAGCCACAAGGCCTGTGCGGTATCGCCCTTAAACGCGGCTAAAACGATCAAAAACGCCAGGACCACGCCACTGGCGGTGTACATATGAACTGCGGCGGCGCTTGCTTGCCACATTCGCGATGTTGAAGACTGCTGCATCAAAAACATTCCTTGCTCTAGCGGACCGTGCCAATATGCACAACCCTAACTATACCGCATCACACTGCAGCCGTACCATCCATTTCAGACTAACTTTGTATAGGTGAGATGGTTTCGTGTCAAGATTCGCGCCACGCATTGTTGTCCAAAATAACTCATCGCAATTGCAGTCTATGGATGAGAAATTGTTGTAGTGCCGCTGCCGCGGGCGAAAGTTGCCGTTCCTGATGCCAGATAAGACCAAGTGTACGCGCAACCCGAAGATCACGAACATGAATGCCGGTCAGTTCAGGTACTCCTTGAAGCGCCAGTTGTGGTACAAGCGCAATACCAAGACCGACTGCGGCTAGCCGTAGCACTGTATCCATCTCCGCGCCGTCAAGCACGATCCGTGGTTCAAATCCAGCCTGACGACACAATTGTAGTGTACGATCTCGCAGTTCATAGCCGACAGGAAACAAAATAAAGCCTTCGTCCGCTAGCTCGTTTGCCGCAACTTCCAGTTGTTGAGCCAGCCGATGATTGGGACCGACTGCAATCACAAGTTCCTCAGTCAATAGCTCGGCAACACTAACATTCGCGACGGGTAGTGGGACAACCGCAAGATCAACTGTTCCTTCTGCCAGCAGTGCCACCAACCGACTACCGCCCGCCTCGTGCAGTTCAAGCTCAATGCCTTGATATTGCGCGTTGAAGTCGGCTAATGCCTGCGGCAGCAAATGGGTGCCAACCGTTGGCGGCGCGCCGATCGACACTCGTCCATGTGCCAGGTCGGCGCGCTGTTGCAATGCAGCTCGCGCGTCTGCAACATCACGAAGCACCCGGCGAGCGTATGGCAGCAGTAACGCACCCGCATCGGTCACTTCGATCCGCCGTCCCACACGGTTGAATAAAGCAACACCGAGATCCGCTTCCAAAGTCTGAATTTGCTTACTGAGTGAAGGCTGCGCAATATGCAGTTCCTTAGCTGCTCGCGTGACATGCCCATGACGTGCGACCGCCTCGAAATAACGCAGATGATGAAGTTCCATATCATTCCTTTCAGCTATGTATTCAATATAAAACATATCTTGGACGCATGTCAGGTGGGAAGGTATACTTTCCATAACGTAAATGATTATTTCCCCGCTCGGAGGTTTTTATAATGTCGCAGATTGAGCCAACACGATTGTCAACAGATGTGCTGGTCATTGGTACCGGCGGGGCGGGGCTGCGCGCTGCAATTGAGCTGCATACACGCGGACAGCAAGTGCTGCTCTTGGGTAAGCGTCCCAAGGCTGATGCGCATACGGTGCTTGCGGCCGGCGGTATTAACGCAGCACTTGCAACACTTGATCCCCAAGATACATGGCAGATCCATGCAGCCGATACACTCAAGGAAGGACGCTATCTTGGCGATCCCGAAGCGGTTGAGCTGTTGTGCCGTGAAGCACCGCGCGTGATCGATGAGCTGGTCGAATACGGTGTTCCGTTTGCACGCGAGGCCGATGGACGTTTATCACAGCGCTACTTCGGAGCGCATCGCTACCGACGCACCTGCTTTGTCGGCGACTACACCGGACAGGCAATTATCGAGGCGCTAGTACGTGAGGTTGATAAGCGGCGCATTCCAATTATGGAGCGCGTGTACATTACCGATCTCCTGACGCGTGATGGCCGTGTAAATGGTGCGCTAGGCTTTCGGCTAGAGGATGGCGGCGAAGTTGTTATTCATGCGGGTTCGGTGATCGTGGCGGCCGGTGGTCATATTCACATTTATCGGCGCTCATCATCGCGACGGCGCGAAAATACCGGTGATGGAATGGCGCTCGCCTTTGGTGTCGGCGCGAGTCTGTCCGATATGGAGCTTGTGCAGTTTCATCCATCGGGCATGGTTTGGCCGGCTGAGCTTGAGGGCACGCTCGTTACCGAGGCAGTGCGCGGCGAAGGCGGACGATTGCTCAACAATCGCGGCGAGCGCTTCATGGATCGTTACGATGCCGAGCGCATGGAGTTGTCAACTCGTGATCGCGTTGCACTAGCAAACTATACCGAGATTATCGAGGGACGCGGAACCGAGCATGGCGGCGTGTGGTTGGACGTAAGCCATCTTCCCGAACAGCAGATTCACGAGCGACTGCCGCGTATGTACGCTCAGTTCGCGGCTGTCGGCATCGACATCACGAAGCAGCCAATGGAGATTGCCCCGACGGCGCATTATTCGATGGGTGGCGTTCGCGTTACAGCACGTACTCATGCGACCGAAGTTCCTGGTTTGTTTGC
>JASKZZ010000250.1 GCA_030147335.1 Herpetosiphonaceae bacterium
AAGTCACCATGTGGAGTCCGCTTACCGGCCCCGACGGCGCGATTATGACCGAGCTAACCACCCGCTTCAACGAGGAAAATCCGCAGGATATTCAGGTACAGCATGTGGCGCAGCCGCAGTATCTCCAAAAGCTGAACACCGCAGCGGCAGCCAATAACCTTCCAGAAATGACGGTGATCCGAGCCAGCGATACTGCGGAGATGGCAGCGCGTAACGTCGTCAAGCCGATCTCGACTGAGACCTTGGCGATCATGGGTGGGGAGAATATCGCCGCAGAATTCCCAGAATCGACATGGCAGGGCGGCGAGTACAAGGGCCAGCGCTTTGCCATTCCGCTTGACGTACACCCGCTGGTGTTGTACTACAACAAAGATATGTTCCAGC
Source organism: Herpetosiphonaceae bacterium (assembly GCA_030147335.1). Lineage (GTDB taxonomy): Bacteria > Chloroflexota > Chloroflexia > Chloroflexales > Kallotenuaceae > LB3-1. The sequence continues at coordinate 385 of JASKZZ010000250.1, forward strand.
AGGCCGGCATTACCATGCCGACTGACCGCCCAATGACCAGGCAAGAGTTCGAGGCGGCGGCAGACGCGCTGAATAAAGATGGCGTGTCCGGTATCGCAATCGGCACGTTTTCTGTCTTGTTTGAAACAATGCTCGATCAATTTGGCGGGGCGGTGGTCAGCGAAGACGGCACACAGGCAACATTCAACAGTCCAGAGGCCGTGGAAGCGTTAACCTATCTGCGAGACCTGCGGCAGAAATATTCACCGAACCTGGCAGGTCAGGGCGATCCCGAAGTAACGCGCTTCCAGCAAGGTGGAGCCGCGATGGTCATTCATGGTCCGTGGCAAATTCCAAACTTGACACGATTACCGTCCACAGGCGTTGCAAGGGTTCCGCAGTTCGGTGATAAATTTGCAGTTTGGGGTAATTCGCACCAGCTCGCAATGACAACCGACGATCCTGCCCGTCAGGCTGCGGCGGCATGCTGGCTTGGCTGGTTGTCGGAAAACTCAGGGTTGTGGGCGACGGCAGGTATGGTGCCGGCGCGTGAGTCGGTACGCACCAGCGAGGAACTGCAAACGGTCGCGCCGGTAATTTCGAACTTCGGTGATGAGGTTGAAGTTGTGCGGTTGCTGCCGAATGTTCCGGGTATTGGCGCCGCGATCCGACCTGAAGGTTATGACCGCGCCGTGACCGCGATTTTGACCGGCCAGCAGACCGATATTAAGGCGGCGTTGGACGAGGCTGCGCAGCGGTCAAATCAGGTGTTGGAGCAAAACCGAAGTACCTACGGCGGCAGCTAGTTGTAGAGTGTGTGTAAAATGACGGGAGTCCTGGTATCAGGACTCCCGTCATTTCGTAATCGCAAGAAAACCTCCGTGTGATCAAGGGCAGACTATGGATACTGAACGGTCAAGCATGCAACGGCTTGCAACGACACACGCAGCAGCGGTTATCGTCGTTTCACGAGGGACAACGAATGTCCGAGAGGATCATCTGCAATGAACTCGCTACACGACGCATGGAACCTGTCCACTGCTACGTATGATCGATCGAAACTAGACTGTGGAATAGCGCATATCGGCGTGGGAAATTTTGTGCGATCTCATCTTGCCGTTTTCCTGCACGAATATCTGCGGGCACAGCCGCAAAATTGGATGATGTACGGGATCGGAATGCGCGAGGGTGACGTTGCATTGGCTGAGGCATTGAAGCGCCAGGATTACCTGTACACGTTAACTGAACGGGCAGGTTCGCGTGCTACGTGCAAAGTTATCGGATCGATCAAGGACTTCGCGTATGTTCCGTCAGATTATCAGCAGGTACTCCAACGTCTCGCGTCCGACGCGATCAAAATCATATCGCTGACGATCACCGAAAAGGGCTATTACGATAATCCGGCAGGCGACCTTGATGTAGAGCATCCGGATATTAAAGCAGATTTGCAGCAAGGTGTACCGAGAACAGCGCTTGGGTTGCTGTTTGGCGCTGCCAAAGAACGACATACAAAGAACGGCTTACCCATCACGCTGCTTTCCTGCGACAATGTACCGAACAATGGAGAGCGGCTGCGACACTTGCTGTTGCAGTTTGCCGGACTGAAAGATCAGTCGGTCGCCGGTTGGATCCGCGCCAATACATCATGCCCGAACTCAATGGTGGATCGCATCACTCCGGCGGTCACGCGCGACACGCACGATTTTGTACGGAATAGGTTTGGTATAGAAGATCAATGCCCAGTAATGAGCGAGGCGTACTTGCAATGGGTAGTCGAGGACACATTCATCAGTGGACGGCCTCACTGGGAGAAGGTTTCGGTTCCGGTACAGTTAGAAACACAATCTGTGGGGATTCAAGTTCAATTTACTAACGATGCCGCGCCCTATGAAAAGATGAAGATGCGGCTGCTTAATGGATCGCACTCAGCATTAGCTTATGTATCGTATTTGATGGGTTTCAGATTTGTTGACGAAGCCATGCACGACGCCACCGTGCGCAGCTTTGTGCAGCGTTACATGGACGAGATTACTCCGACACTTCCGGCGGTACCAGGCGTTGATATTCCCGCGTACAAGGCGACATTGATCGAGCGTTTCGCGAATGCCGCTGTACGCGATCAGGTACAACGACTTGCAGAAGATGGATCAAAGAAAATCTGCAACTTCATCGTTCCAGCGCTTGAGGAGCTGCTGGTATCAGGTGGATCAATCCGGCACCTTGCATTTGCCCTGGCTGCCTGGTTTCGTTATCTGCGAGGTGTGGATGAACAAGGCCAATCGATTGACATTGTTGACCCGATGAGCCGGCTGCTCATGGAACGTGCGCGGCTTCAACCACACGACTCGACGTATCTTTTAGCTGTAGAGGATGTCTTCGGGGAACGGGTATCGAGGAACAGCACCGTCGCAGCAGCGATTAACCAGTGGCTCGAAGCAATCAATAGTGTGGGAGCGAGACAGGCTTGTGTACGGCTACTTGAGTCGTAATGAACCCGTGATATAAGCTTGTAGCAGATAGATGCACCCCGTTAGTGACGATATGCAAGGGGGACATGACAAGTCCCCCTTGCAGCCGTCGAGCTAGTAACGTTCAGTCGCGTAGGCAATGCCGCTCTGCAAGCTACTGCGAGTCACAATCGAACCTAGATTGACACCAAGCGTGACCAATGTTTGCGCCACCTCGGGACGAATACCTGTCAAGATGATGCGAGCGCCAAGCAGGTTAACAGCTTGTGCCGCCTGGATCAGGGTATTAGCCACCTGGGTGTCTACCACGGGCACGCCGGTAATATCCAGGATTGCTACCTGCGCGCGACTTTGCTCAATACCATGCAGCAACGTTTCAAGTACCTGCTGCACGCGCTGTGTGTCAAGTGCGCCAATCAACGGCATCACCACAATCTGATCAGTAATCGGAATGAGCGGCGTGGACAATTCGGCAACCGTCGCCTGCTGCACCCGAATAATTTCTTCTTGCAACCGCTGACGTTCCGCATCGGAGGCTCTGCGGGCAGTAATATCTTGAGCATACCCAAGAAATTGGCGTACCGTGCCGTCTGGATTGCGTGTAAACACTGTTGCGCGATCCGTAAACCAACACCATCCTCCATCAACGAGCTTGACGCGGTACTCGATGTCCAGCGCCTTGCCATCATCCAACATTTGAATCTGCTGTTGATGTGCTATCACCATTGGCAGATCATCCGGGTGGAAAATCGTTGGAAGTAATGCCGAACCCATTGCCTGAACTTCTTCGCTGGTGTAGCCAAGCATATCGGTAATTTGCCGGTTGGCGTAGACGTTGCGCTGCTCGACAATATCATACACATACACAAGGCCGGGAATTGCTTGTGTTACTCGTTCGGTAAAGTGTTGATGATCGCGCAATGCCTCTTGCGCCCGCTGCTGTTCAGTGACGTCCTGTACCAGCGATGCTACGCCGATGACAGTACCGGCTACGTCAACGAGCGGTGTGTTGTACCATTCGCAGGATATAACGTGTTTATCTCGGTGCAGATTATCGTTTGTGCTGCGGCTGCCGCCCGACTGCGCCAATAAGTTGCGCCATACCTCGTTGACTATCTCACGCGCGCTTTCAGGAACCATCAGCTCCGCGGCGTGACGGCCCAGCGCTTCGTCTCTGCTCCAGCCAAAGATCCGCTCCGCTGCCGGGTTCCACTCGCGAACATTGAACTCCTGGTCCCATTCAATGTAGGCAAGGGGTGTTTGCTGCACATGGAGCGAAAGCGCTTGCTGAGATGCTTGGAGCGCGGCCTCAGCTTGTTTCTGAATCGTGATGTCCTGCGCATAGCCCAGGCAGTTGAGCACAGTACCATCTGCAGTTCGCTTGAACACCTTGTCTCGGCTGTGAAACCAACGCCAAGAACCCGCAGCATCACGGACGCGGTATTCGTTCTCGAATGTTGCTCCACTCTGGTCATTTGCTACCTCCTGCTGCTTGGCGATCACGCGTGGCAGGTCGTCGGGATGAAGAATGGTTGGAAGCAGGGCTGCGCCCATCGCCTGGACTTGCTCCAAACTGTAGCCGAGTATATCGGTAATTTGGCGATTGGCGTACACATTGCGACGTTCAACAAGATCGTAGACATACACGAGGCCGGGCATTCCTTCCATGACCTGTGTGACAAAATGCGCGTCTGTCTGAGACACACGCTGCTGTTCCAGCTCCGCAATCCGTGCTCGGAGCGCGACGACCTCGTCCTCGAGGGTTCGATATTCTTCATCAGTAATTGCCATCACACACTGTCCTGGGGGGTGAAAAGCTATAAAACGAGGAGCTAGTTCTGCTTATATAGTAGCAACATCAGTGGGGAGGGCTAGGTTATTCAGTCCTGAACACAAACAGCCATTGCGGGGAAGGGCAGGCAGAACACGTGATCGGACGAAGTGTGTAACAAAAATGGCACAGGCAAAGGTACGCTTGTATCACATCACTTAACAACCGGAGACACTTCGGCTGTCATTGTCACAACCGCCGCCACGCGATAGCGGCTCACTAGCATCTACACGTTGGCTTCCGCATCTTGCTGTCGCATCGCGCATCATGTAGTCCAAGTAGTTTAATCTATTGATTTGATTATTGCGGCACTTCGAGCCGGAACGCTACCGACGGCGACTGTTGGCAAAACATCGTTCACACAGACCATAGGATGAAAAGCGAGGCAGCGTGCGGTCACACACACGGCAGCGCTTTCGGTGATGCTTAGCCTTGGCTCGCAGAAAGCCTTCAATCGTTGTATTTGCAGCATCGCGTCGCTGTTCAAGCGCCTCGATATCGGCAGGAGCAGCATATTGAAAGGCAAACCATAGCCGCAGCGTGTACAGCTTTACCAGCCGCTCCGCTTCAAGCAATGTCATCGTGCCCAACATGAAGTCTGTGTCGTCAGCAAAATTGAGCGGCCGACCTTCTGCCAGTTGCTCGATATGATAACGGTATTCTGAGAATAGCAGCGGGTCGTCGGCATTGACCGGCGCGAAGGCTAGCCGATACTTTATGTCAAAGGCAAGTGACGGGTATTCGTCGAGCAGTTCGGCCAAACGAATCACTTGCGGCTGCACCTGCGGTTGAAATAACCCAGAGCTATCCTTCATTACAGCAAAGAATTGCAGGACTGAAGCAAGCGAATTGGTATTTCGTAGCTGTGCAAGCTCTTTTGCCAACGGCAGCGAAAGACCGAGACGCAAGCGCTTAACCGGAAACACCGGCGGAGGTGTTTCAAGCACACGCTGCAATCGATCAATATCCGCTTGAAATACCGCACCTACTATTCCTGTCTTTGATTTTTTGTAACGTCCGGCGCGTCCCGCAATCTGGCGCAGCTCACTTGCAGTTAATAGCCGCTCTTGGGTGCCGTCCCATTTTTGAGTTGCTACAAAGTAGAGTCGATCAATGGGCAGATTCAAGCCCATGCCAATCGCATCGGTAGCGATTAGGACGGGACATTCACCACTGCGGAAGCGCTCGGCTTCCTTTCTGCGAACCGCCGGCCCAAGGCTACCGTAGATAACGGCAGCCTGCTGGCCTTGTGCATCCACCGCATCCTTAAGATCAAAGATGGCTTGTCGGCTGAACACAATAAACGCTTTTTGACCCTTGTGCGCTAGTGCTTCCGGCAGTGAACGCTTGCATGAGTCGACATGCAGCGGAGTGAGCCGCTCCATCGTATGAACTTCCAAGGTGCCGCCGACATAATCACAGATTTGCTGCACGTATGCTAGGGCTTCTGGACTACCAGCTAGATAGATCGTCGCAGCAGGCGCGCCGATCAGCGCAGAAACCCAATGTTCGCCACGCTGCTCGTCGACCAGCATTTGCACCTCATCAACCAAGATTGCCTCGACCTCAGCATCATAATTGAGACTTTCAATGGTCTGTGCCCGAAATGCCGCATCCTGCTTAATATCACGCTCATCACCAGTCAGGAGTGAGCACAGCTTACCGCGCCGCTCGATCTCCTCCTGGCCTTCAAGGGCTAGCAGTCGTAATGGGGCGAGGTACACCCCCGACGTATGCTGGCACAATGCGTTAAGTGCATGGAAGGTTTTGCCGGAATTGGTTGGTCCGCAGAAGAATACAAACCGGCGTTCAAGCGCGCGGGCAAGTGGAAAATACTCTTTGAATAAGGAAAAGTCGCGCTGACGCATGCGTCGGCCGGTTGCGCTTTTACGCTCTCGCCGCTGCTCTGCTCGACGCAGCGCGCGTTCAACCGCTGCATCCTCTTCACGATGCAAGACACGGTCTTTCCGATACCATTGGAGGGGCGGACTTCCTGAATCGACACGTTTCCGCGCTTTCCAATCAGCATCGCCAAGAAATCGCCCGATTAAAGCATCGGTCCAACCGCGCTCATGAAGCTCTGCTGTATCGAAGTAGTCTGCTTTTTGGCGGCTGCTCTTCGTCAATGGTGTGCGCGTGATGCGTCGTGGACGTCGATTATTTTGCCGCATCGTCGTCCTGAGAAGTCGCACTTGGAGCAGGATCGCTGCCGATGCCATGAAGCTGAGCAATACGCGCAGCACCATAGAAACCATCATCTGACGATTCAGCTTGATTGTCCGATGTGGTGCCGCCACTCATCTGCTGCATACGGGCCGTTCCATAATATGTCGCCGGTGACTGTGGCTTTTCTGGCTCAAGGCTCTGCCCTTCCGAATGTTGGTCCATTTTGCGCTTCTCCTTGCCGCCGCTCACCCAAACGGGCAGCAATTCTCTAACTGTATGCATCGGCTCTGTTAGCAGAACATGTGCCCGTAGTCTGTGAGTTTTCACGAGTAGACCACTTATTCCAGTTGTACCTGCACAATCGCATCCAATGGAGCAACCATTGATTGTGTAGACCTATTCTTCACTCTGTGTTGTCGTATTGTTTAATGGATTGGGCGAGTTTGGAGATATGGTAGTTGTCATCTAAATCTTAACTATGATTTGACAAACTGCGACACTGATGTACAATAATTCACAATCGGTCCAGGATGACC
>JASKZZ010000317.1 GCA_030147335.1 Herpetosiphonaceae bacterium
ACGCGGGATTTAGCACATGTCGAGGAACAAAGCGATTTTCTTGAATGGACCAATCTTGCGCAAGTTCGTCGCTTTGTTCCGATTGAGGTTAGTGCGCTTGGCGGCTACCTTGACCTGATTGTTCATATCAATCAGCATAAAGCTAAGCTGAGCGCCGAGCGTGGCCACATTATCGAGCGCGACGAGGCAATTAGTCACTGGTACGATACCGTGTATCTACCCGCAGCAACTCTGATTCGTCAGCATAACCTTTGTCGCCACTTGCAAGACATGACGGAGGCAGATATATTTCTGGCCGTGCTTCAACATCAGACGGCGCTGCTTGCTCAAGGAGTTGACCTTAGCGTGACACAGGCGGTCGAACACGTTATTGCCAAGTACCGCAAGCCCAGCCTGCTTCGCCGATTACGCTCGTTTTGTCGCCAGCCCCAATGCTAGAAGCAGCGCGACAGCCTCGCTAATTTGTCGCGCCTGTCGCCGGCTGAAGACGCGGCACGACATCTTCATTGTTTTCATCTACTGATAAGGCATTCGCTGTCAGTAAAATCAGCGCGATCCAAACAAGATCGGCTAACAACAGGTGTACCAGCTGCAACCAGATCGGCGCGAGTAAGGTCACGTTGAGCAGGCCTACGGCAAGCTGAACAACGTAAAGACTGCCAAGGAGCGAAGCGAATAATCGTGTTTGTGGGCTGGAACGCAGAGTACTGACAAGGCCGCCGGCAACAACAAGATACAACCCTAGCACGACCGCAACAGCCGGATGGATAATGCGCAGACGTTCCAGAAAATGCGCTGTTGACGAAAAATCACGCTCGATGCCTTCCGCCACTGACCCCACTGGGAAAAGTGTGTCGCCAAGCGCCGTAATTGCGCCGGTGATGCCAAGTAGCAACGCCCCAGCTACGGCGATTCCGAGCAACATGCCAACTAGCCCTTGTCCACGCAACTTCACCGGACGACCGCCGGATGCCCACCACGCTGTTAGGGAAAGCGCCGCAACAAGCAAAAACGTATTGAATAGATGGATAGCAATAACCACAGCGCGCATCACCGATGAGTTGTCGCCAACCAAGCCAAACAACACCAGGCCTGCGCCAACAAGCGCTTCGGAGATAATAAATACCAGCGACAGAATTGCGCCAAGTCGTACCGGATGACCAGTTGAAAACGCACGAAAAGCCCATACCGCCATGCCAATCACGAGCAGCAGCGCCACGCCGCTCGTCAGGCGATGCGTAAACTCAACGATTGTTTCGATGTATTCGGCACGCGGAATAACGTCGCCGTTGCACAACGGCCAATGGCTGCCACAACCGGCCCCGGAGCCGGAAGCACGCACAAACGCGCCCCATAGAATAACGCCAAGATTGTACAGGAGAACGCCCCAGGCAAAGGAGGCAAATCGTGTTAATTTCATGGTTTCTCATGCCAAATGTGGACTGTTTGGGAAAGTCCAGCTACAAGTTATTACACCTGTACATAATATCACGAAGTTGCTTCGTTAGCCCAGGGTAGTTCCCAAAACTTACGCAATCATCTTTTTTTCGTACCGAAATGCCGGCAGGGTTTCACAAGTCGGCCACATGGTACAACGGGATGGCTTCCCGCAAAACAAGGCTATACTGAAAGGAGATCTAGCAAACAGGAGAATACAAACAATGGCATACCGAGCAAAACGACTGAATGAAATGGACGATCTGCGTGACATGGGACGTTTTCCGATACCAATCTATGTGGGAGCAACCGGCAACATTTTGTTTACCATCATGCTGACCTACCTGATTCACAAGCGCTACCACCAACGAATTGCTATGTTGCTTTGGGCTGGCGGTATGATTTCGGCCAATGTACTGCCGGTAATAGTCCTGCGCACACAGCTCGACGACACAACGCACTACCCGCAGATCGAGCAGATGGACTTCTTCGACGACCAGCATAAGTTTGCTTCGTGGGTGTATGCAATCGCCTCGGCAAATATGTTTTTTTGGATTGTTCTCGCCTGGACAATATTTAGCTACCGTCGAACGCCTCTAGCGTTGATTGGCGCGTTAGGTCTGGCCTTTGTATGTACATTTTTTCCAGCCTGGATTCGTTTATTCGTCCCATCACCAACATCGTCGAACGAGTAATAGCTTCAGCCGCTACGTTGACATGCATGGCTTATTGCGGTGCGAACTTACGCAGTTTGTTTGGCCAATCCATTTGCTACACGTACCCAGTATGAGCTACGACCTCAGTAGTAGCGCTATGGTAGAATGGGCCAAAGGACAATTTCGTTGCGTGAGTCTATGCCGACATCTTACACCTTTGTCGCTACGGCGGCAGAAACGCGGCGGTTAGAAAGCATGGCAGTTCAGCAAGGCGCGAGCTGGGCTGGATTAATGGAACAAGCCGGACGTGGTATCGCGGATATCGTGATCGAGCGGCTGGGTTCGGCGCACGACAAGCGCGTGCTGGTGCTGGTAGGTCCAGGCAACAACGGTGGCGATGGCCTTGTTGTTGCGCGGCATCTTCACGATGCCGGGGCCAAAGTTGCCTTGTATATTTGGAACCGGGCCGAGCGAGCCGACGACCAGCCTTGGCGTGAATGTCGCAGTCGAGGTATTCCGGAGCTACGAGCAGAGACCGACGAGCACCAGGCAGCCTTACGGCAAGCGGCACGACGGTCAAGCATAGTCGTTGATGGACTATTGGGAATAGGCGTTACACGTTCGCTGGAGCCGACGGTTGCAGCCATCGTTGCCGCGCTTAATCTGGTTCGGGCAGAACGCGCCCATCAATCGCCGTTAATTGTTGCGATCGATGTTCCAACTGGGATCAATGCCGATACGGGCACGATCATGGGAGGCGCAATAATCGCTGATTTGACGGTTGCAACAGGCATTATCAAGCGCGGACACGTTCTCGAACCTGGCCGGGGAGTCGCTGGTGAGGTCGTGTGTGCGCCGATTGGTTTAGCACAACTATCTGAGGAGATCGTTATGGCCGAGACTCTAGCTGCTCAAGCGCTGCGCGGGCTGCTCCCCAAGCGTCCGTCAGACGCGCATAAAGGCACG
>JASKZZ010000351.1 GCA_030147335.1 Herpetosiphonaceae bacterium
TCATCAGAACTTGGCATTCGTGAACGCGAACCGCGTCCTTCTCGCCACGAGCGCAACAAAGCGTTTCGTTGCAACACACCTTTCTGGTACTCCGACAGCGCTCGAACATAGCGCCCATCCAGCTGTGACAGCATAATATCCAACCAACGCCGTCGATCGGCGGGTGGTCCCGTTAACAGCTCAATGTCAAGCGGCGTAAAGAGCACAACGCGTAGCTGCCCGACAAGATCCAAGGCTCGACGCGCCGTTTTGTTGACCCGGATCGTTTTTTGCGTGGTTGGCAAGGGAGTGCCCCCGGCATCCTGACGACGCTGCACAACTAGCTCGATCTGTAGCCGCTCGTCGCGTCCTGTCGGTGAGCGACGCTGGACCGCGGTAACCAGCCGCGTGAATGGAGCGATACCAAGGTCGGCGACGGTATCCCAGTTAATCAGCTCGCGGTCGGCAGAAGAACGCGGCGATTTGGTTGTGGCTAGATAATACAGCGCTTCCAGCAATGTTGTTTTGCCGGCAGCGTTGGGGCCATAAAATAGCGTCGTGCCGGGCTGAATGGCCAGCTCCAGCTCATGGTAGTTGCGAAAATTACGCAGACTGAGGTGCGAAACGTACATGGGAGCTGGACAACAGAGAATCGAGAACAAAGGACAAAACAGGCGATTGATTTTGCTCTCTGCTCTTTGTCCAGTGTTCTCCTTCTTTTTTAGGCTACTTCAAGTGGCGTTAGTCGTAGTGCTGGAATGTTGTTAGCTCCAACACAAAACATGGTGATGCGCAACTCATCCTGAAAGCTACGTAGTCCGTCAACAATTGCTTGCTGACCACGATCTTCGGATGCTCGAAACAAATGGGGTGCTGCTGATCCTACCAGATCAGCGCCAAGCGCAATTGCCTTTGCGACATCGAGGCCGGAGCGAACCCCGCCCGAGCCGATCAATGTAACATCGGGCAATGCGGCGCGTACTTCTTGAATTGCTTGTGTGGTAGGAATACCCCATCCAGCAAATAAGGCGGCAGTGTTGCGTCCGGCATCGTTAATATGACGATACCGCTCCACCTCGCTCCATGATGTGCCGCCTGCTCCTGCTACATCAATCGCCGACACCCCGACATCGACGAGCCGCCGAGCAACTTCAGCGCTAATGCCGTTGCCGACCTCCTTCACGATCACCGGCACGTCCACCAGCCGACACACTGCCTCGATCTTTGGCAGCAAGCCTTTGAAATTCGTGTCACCTTCGGGCTGCACAGCTTCTTGAAGCGGGTTCAGGTGAAGAATCAAGGCATCAGCCTCGATCATTTCAACAACACGTCGGCATTCATCTACGCCATACCCATAATTGAGTTGCACCGCGCCAAGATTGGCGAGCAGCACGGCAGTTGGAGCTACCTTGCGGACCGCGTAGGTGCGTGCCAAATCTGGATTACGCAGCGCCGCGCGTTGCGAGCCGACTCCCATCGCCACCTGGAGTGACTCTGCAGCCTCTGCCAGTAGCAAATTGATTTGCTCGGCTTCGGCAGCGCCGCCGGTCATCGACGAGATTAGTAATGGCGAGCTTAAGCGTTTGCCCAAAAAAGAAATGCTTGTATCTATTTCTCGCAGGTCGAGTTCCGGCAACGCGCAATGCCGGAAGCGATAGCGTGCCCAACCGGAGCTAACGCCCTTGGCGGCCACATCTTCTTCCAGTACGATCCGTAAATGATCGAGTTTGCGCGCTTCAGTGGTATCGTTGCTCAACATCTCGGTCCAGTCTACGACGTTACAATCTTCCTGCTTAATCATAACATAGATAGCTCAGGATCAAGCGAACGCAACACCGGCCTGCTAGCCACAATCCATGGTCGTGCGAGTGAAGTGTTTAGCCGCGCCACAAGTTGACTTGGCAACATTCATAAAATTATTCAGTGATCTTTCTCGCTACTTGATCATGGACATTGACTTAATGTAAGTTTAACTCCTGATCTGCATTGAATTTCTTAACTAATGCTATCATAGCAAAGCCCTCTTTCCCCAATCGGCTCTTGGTACATACATAGCCTTAAGGAGGCAATCGTGGCGATGATCCGGACGGACCAGGGTCGCAAACAATTTCTAGCGATCCTCACAGCGGTCGTGATTGCGCTGGGTGTGATTGCGGTACCCCAGGCAGCGGAAGGCGAGCTGTGTTTCAATCAGCCGGGCGTAACGGCGTGTGTCGCGCCGGAGTTTCGTTCCTTCTGGGAAGGCAATGGTGGGTTGGCTGTATTCGGCTATCCTCTCGGCGCTGCCAAGCAGGAGCAAACACCCGAAGGAACGTTTGTGGTGCAATACTTTGAGCGCAATCGCTTCGAGTTGCACCCCGAGAACAAAGCGCCGTACAACATCTTGATTGGTCGCGCAAATGATGAGGTGCTGGCTCGTGAAGGCCGCGACTGGCGCACCTTTGCTACGGGTGATGTGAGCGGTGGCGACGGCGTGCGCTTTGAAGAAACTGGTCATCGCGTCGAAGGCGAGTTCTTGCGCCAGTGGCGCTCCCAGGGCCTTAATCTTGGTGACCGAGGCGTAAGCTACCGGGAGTCGTTGGCGCTGTGGGGCTTGCCGCTTTCGCAGCCGATCGAAGAGCAAAACATCGACGGAGATACCGTGCTGACGCAGCACTTTGAGCGCGCGCGCATGGAAGTGCATTCCAAGGACGGCAAGCGACAGGTGCTGTTGACCAGGCTGGGCGCGGCGCTTGTTCCGCTCAACATGAAAATCCTGGCGGTCAACGACTTCCACGGACAACTGTCAACGGGCCGAAAAGTAGCTAACAAGGATGCTGGCGGCGCGGCAGTGCTGGCTGCGTATCTTAATCAGCGACGCGCGCAAGTGCCCTACTCGCTGACGGTGCATGCAGGCGACATGATCGGCGCGAGTCCACTGGTGTCGGCGCTGCTGCAAGATCAGCCGACAATGGAGTTCTTAAACGAAGTTGGTTTTGATGTCGGCACACCCGGCAACCACGAGTTTGATGAGGGTTTGGCTGAACTTAAGCGATTGATCGAAGGTGGCGCGCATCCCACGGCTGGTAATTGGGGTGGGACAAAGTTCCCGTATATCGTTTCAAACGTGATTGATACGAAGTCCGGCAAGACGATCTTTCCTCCATCGCTCATCAAGAATGTGGCCGGGGCGCGAATTGGCTTTGTCGGCGCAGTGTTGAAGAATACACCTGAGGTCGTGGTGCCAAGTGGTGTAGCTGGCCTTGAGTTCCGCGATGAGGCCGAATCGATCAATGTTGCGGTAGCGGATCTCAAAAAGCAAGGCGTGAAGGCGATTGTCGTGCTGATTCACCAGGGCGGTACGCAAAATCAGCAAACTGGCCAACTAACTGGCCCTATCGTTGACATTGCCAATCGTCTGGACGATGAGGTGGATATTATCGCCAGTGGACACTTCCACCAATTCACCAACACCGTGGTCGACGGCAAGTTGATCACTCAGGCTTTCTCGTACAGCACTGCGTTTGCAGACATTGACATCACAATCGACCGAGCCAAGCGCGATATTGTGTCCAAGAAAGCTGAAATTGTGACAACCTTTGCGGAAGGCATCACACCTGATCCAAAGATTGCGACAATGGTGAAGAAGTATGAGGAACAAGTCGCGCCGCTAATCAATCGAGTAGTTGGCACGGCTGCAACGGCGCTTACGAGCGATCGTACCGCTGCTGGCGATACTCCGCTGGGGAACTTGATTGCCGACGCGCAGCGAGCCGCCATGGGCACGCAAATGGCATTTATGAACCCAGGTGGTATTCGCGCTCCAATCGAAGCCGGTGAAGTGACCTATGGCGAACTGTTCAATGTGCAGCCGTTTGGTAACACGCTGGTCAAGATGAACCTAACCGGTGATCAGGTCTATCAGCTGCTTGAACAGCAGTGGCAGCGCGGTTCGGATGGCTCGACCACTGTTCGTGTCCTGCAAATCTCGGGCTTGTCCTATACCTACGTCGATGCCGCCGAAATTGGTAAAAAGGTTAAGGAAGTGCGGGTCAACGGCCAGCCAATCGACCGTGCTGCGAAATACAGTGTCGCTGTTAACAGCTTCTTGGCGGAGGGCGGTGACGCGTTTACCGTGCTGCGACAAGGGACTGAGCGAGAGGGCGGTCCTGTGGATTTAGACGCGTTGGTTGACTATGTCTCGAAGCTGCCGCAGCCATTCAGCGCGCAGACTGAGGGTCGTATCGTCAAAGAATAATCTGGGGAACGCAATGGCGCGAAGAGGGCAATGAAGCGATGATTGTGCAGGGCGACCGTAATGGTCGCCCTGCTTGTTTCTTGGGTTGCTCGGACAAGTGGAACGCGTCGTGGTGTTACGGATACAAATATGGCTCGGCAGGCTGTTCAACCGGTGTTACTTGCGCGTTGGCTACCACTAAATCTTGTGCTCCATTTCCCGGTTTTGACTCGATCACCCCTGTGACCTGCACCCATTGGTCGTTGACGAGACTGCCGGCATTGGCAAAGGTGACCGGCAGCGAAACGCCTGAACGGTCGGCCACGCAGCACGCGAGCGTGTACCGTACAACATAAAATTGATCGGCGGGTTGCTCCGGTGCGTGATACACAAATCCGATAACATCAACCGGCTTGCCTTGAACTTCCTCTGGCTTCAATGTGTACCGCGCGAACATCCACTCAAACAACGTCCAGTTGCGTGAGTCGTCTCCCGCGAGAGCGCTAGGCGTCGTATAACCGCGTCGGGCCGTGTTAAGTTGCTTGGGATCAACCAGGGCCGATCCGGCAGGTTTGGCCGGTATCAGAACGCCGAGCAGGAGCGGCATTGCGAGCAAGCCATACATACCAAGACGGTTGTGAACAGCTGCTTGTGTAGCCGTAGGCGACGAGCCGATTTGCCAAAGGCGAAATGCCCCGATCACCAGCATTACCAAGCCGGTCACCATAATCAGGACTGTGTAGCGCGGATGAATATACAGCGGTAAGTCGCCGTCCCAGCGCTTGCGCAGCAACATAGTGCCGATGCCGACAAGGAGGCAGCCCTCGATGGCAGCTGCCCAATTTGTTGTTGACGCAGTTTGATTGGTACGAATAGTTGCCATCGTTTACCTCACCAACAGATTAATCGACACCCCTGCGACAGCGACGAGCGGTGTGACGAGTGCAATGATCAACAATACTGCCCGGGGTGATAATGTCGTCAAAAACAGCAGCGTGCTTTTAATGTCAATCATCGGGCCGAATACCAAGAAGGCTAGCAGTGCGCCTGGTCCAAAAGCTGTACTGAGCGCAAGTGCAAGAAATGCGTCAACAGTGGAGCAGACAGACAGCAGCAACGCTAGCGCCATCAGTACCAGCACCGAAACGACATCGCCATCACCGATTGCTAAAAGCATTGACTGGGGTACGAATGTTTGTAGCGTCGCTGCGAGTAGCGCGCCAAGAACCAACCACCTGCTCATCTCAACCAGTTCTTCCGCGCTGTGGCGTAGCACTCCGCCGAAAGATCGGGTGTGGACGTGGTTGTGGCACGCGCAG
>JASKZZ010000427.1 GCA_030147335.1 Herpetosiphonaceae bacterium
GCGTGAAAACGCATACCCATCTCGAACGCCGCTTGGATTTGATCGTCCAACTGCGCGCCGTTGGGCCAGATATAGGTATGATCGCTGGATGTTGTACAGCCCGAAAGCATCAGCTCGGCCATTGCGATTTTTGTGCTGATGGAGATCGCCTCGGGCGTGAGTCGCGCCCAGATTGGGTACAGCGTGCGCAGCCAGTTGAATAAATTGGCGTTTTGCGCGGCGGGAACGTTGCGCGTCAATGTCTGGTAAAAATGGTGGTGAGTGTTAACCAGGCCCGGCAGCAGAATCATGCCGCGCGCATTGATGACCTGATCAGCCTGCTGTGGAAGCTGGTCCGACGGCCCCAGCTGCTGGATTACTCCGTCAACGATGTATATGCCGCCGTCTGCCCACTGCTGATCGGCGTCGTCCATTGTTACCATAAGATCGGCGTGGTGTATGAGAAGGGACGCCATGCGTATTCTGCCTTTGCTGTGTTGTTGCATCCGGCGGCTTGCTGTCGCTAAGGGTAACACATAGTGTTTTGATTGTGCATACATGAAAGCGATTGTGTGCCGACACCAATACAGCGCTCACCGACGATGATTACCAAATCTTAACACATGCGAGGTAGGTACTGGTCCAACGCTTGCTAGCCGATGCACGCTTTGTATGTTCCGGGTTGACCGGGGGAAAGGAGGCGCTGACCAAGATCGGTTCGGCATAAGGTGCATCCCCGCACTTAGACTCGATCAAGGAGAAGGTAGGAAATGTTTTACCACGACACAAAGCTGCAGTACACAGTTCGCGTTGACACTCCCAATCCGATGTTCGCCCGCATGCTGCAACAAGCGATCGGTGGCGTTGAAGGCGAAATTCGCGTGATGATGCAGTACCTGTTCCAAGCCTGGGGTCAGCGCGGCCCAACGAAGTATCGCGACATGCTGCTAGAAACCGGCACCGAGGAGATCGGCCACATCGAGATGCTGTCGACGGCGGTTGCGATGAACCTCGAAGGCGCGCCATCCGAAGTCAAGGACGAGTCGGCGAAGAATCCAATGGTTGCTGCAATTCTGGGCGGCATGAATCCACGTCATTATTTGTCGGCTGGTCTTGCGGCAACACCCGAGGACGTGAACGGCGTGCCGTTCAACGCGTCGCATGTGTATGCCAGCGGCAACATTGCGGCGGACATGTACTCGAATGTGACAGCGGAGGCAACGGGCCGGGTGCTCGCAACGCGGTTGTATCATATGACCGACGATCCAGGTATGAAGGACATGCTTTCGTTCTTGATCGCCCGTGACACCATGCATCAACAGCAATGGCTGGCGGTGATCGAGGAGCTTGGCGGCCACGAAGGCAATTTGCCAATCCCGAACAGCTTCCCGCAGAACCTGGAAAACCAGGACGTTAATTACACATTCTTCTCCACCAACATTGATCCGAGCGCGGAAATTCCGATGGGCCGCTGGACGCAGGGCGCATCGCTGGATGGCAAGGGCCAGTTCGAGGCTCGCAAATTGACGCCGATGGGCCAGGAGCCGAAGCTTGCCGCTCCACGACCTGACGGTTTTGCTCAAACCCAGCAAATGCAGGATGGAGAGGGCTTGGTCGGTAGAGTTATTAACAAGCTTAAGTCATAGCAGGTTGAGTAGCCACGAGGCGTTTCTCTTCCAGTGAATGCTTCGTGGCTCGCACGCTCATTGTGGTCGTATTCATACCGGCTGGACCTCTATACCACACTTCGTATTGCATCAAAACACATCTGCTCGCTCCCTCATGTACGTAGAATCACTTGCAATCGTATTTCTAATCGGCGTTTTGGTTGCTTCAACGTGCCAACGTAGTCGATAGTATGCGTATTCCTCGCGCAAGTTGACAACGCAGCCGCTCATGCTATACAAGTTGTTGTGAAAACGACGGGACAGACAGCGAGTGTACGCTGCGCCGTGAGAACAAGGAAGGACCGAGATGGATTTTGACATGACACCGCAGCAGCGCCATTGGCGCGATCTGGCACGCGAATACGCGCAACGTGTCATTCGTCCGCGAGCGGAAGCGCTCGACCGTGAGGCAAAGGTGCCCTACGATATTTTGGCGGAGATGGCCAAACTCGGCCTTTTAGGGCTGACGCTGCCGGAAGAATACGGCGGGACCGGGGGCGACTTCGTTACATATTGTCTGGCGTTGGAAGAGATCAGCCGTGCCGATACATCGGTTGGTATCACGATGGAAGCGCATATTTCACTTGGTTGCGCGCCCATCGCTGCTTACGGCACGCCCGATCAAAAGGAGCGTTTTCTTGCTCCCTGCGCGACAGGTAACCGCTTGTGGGCGTTTGGCTTAACCGAGCCAAACGCTGGTACGGATGCCGGTGGTACGCAAACAACCGCCGAACTTCAGAACGACGAGTGGGTGATCAACGGCGAGAAAAAGTGGATAACCAATGGTGGCACCGACCTTACCGCCGGTGTCACGGTGATGACTCGAACGGGCACGCGGCCCGACGGGAAGCCCGAGCTAACGGCGATTATCGTACCGCAAGACACGCCGGGTTATACGCGTGGTCCTGGCTATGAGAAGCTCGGCTGGCGCGCATCCGATCAGCGGCAGCTGTATTTCCAGAATGTACGCGTTCCAGCCGAGAACATTTTGGGGCAGCGCGGCGCCGGTCTGCGTCAGTTTCTAGGAACGCTTGACGCGGGTCGTGTGGCGGTGGCTGCGCTGTCGGTGGGACTGGCGCAGGCGTGCTTCGACGAGGCACTGTCGTGGTCGAAGCAGCGGCGACAGTTCGGCAAGCCCATCTCCGACTTCCAGGCGATCCAGTTTAAGCTGGCCGATATGGCGATGGAGATCGAGCTGTCGCGCACTTTGACGCTTAAAGCGGCCTGGCTCAAGGATCAGCAGCGGCCCTACGGCAAAGAAGCAAGCATGGCTAAGGTGTTCGCTTCCGAGGCTGCCAAGCGCGCGGCTGATCAGGCTGTGCAGATTCACGGCGGCGAAGGCTTTATGGAGCGCAGCGCCGTTGCTCGCTACTGGCGGCAGGTCAAGATCAACGAGATCGGTGAAGGAACGAGCGAGATTAACCGCACAATCATCGCGCGTGCTCTCCTGAGCGAAAACCGTAGTACAGAAGATGTTGCCGCTCAAATGGTGGCGCAGGTATAGGGACTACAACGAGTGCTGGAGAAAGGGGCATGGCTTGCGCAATAGTGTAAGCCATGCCTCTTTGCTGTGTTCCTGCAAGCTGTGCCGCTAATGCATGCGCCTCCAGAACATGCGCCTTTGCCACCTTGGAACGCCGCTTGCAGAAACAATAAAACTTGAGATCAGACAGACTGCTACGGACAGGACCGGCGTACCTTATGCAGCCGTTCCCCATCTTCAACAATGAAGAGTGGATCGCTATGTGCTAGCGCAGCGACAACGAAAGGGATCGAGGTTAAGAACGAAAGGAACCAAGTCCATGCTTGCGATGAATTACCGGGGGCCGTTGCGAGTTCGCATCGATCAAAAACCCATTCCCGAGATCTTGCATCCCCAGGATGCCATTGTTCGGGTCACGCGCTCATGTATTTGCGGCTCCGATCTGCATTTATACAATGGCTCCGTGCCGGATACGCGGGTGGGGATGACGTTTGGTCACGAGTTCACCGGAGTGGTGGAGCAGGTCGGCGACGAGGTGAAGAAGCTGAAGATCGGCGATCACGTTCTGGTGCCGTTCAATATTGCTTGTGGAAAATGTGTTTTCTGCCAACAAGAAATGTATGGCAACTGCCACGAGTCCAATCCACAGGCTACTGCCGTCGGAGGCATTTTCGGTTATTCGCATACCGCGGGCGGTTACAACGGCGGGCAGGCAGAATATGTTCGTGTTCCATATGCGGACGTCAGTCCTACCGTTATTCCAGATGGTATGGATCTGGACGATGCGGTGATGCTTACGGATGTGGTGCCGACAGGCTACCAGGCTGCCGAAATGGGTGGTATCCAGCCTGGTGACACGGTTGTGGTCTTCGGAGCCGGTCCAGTGGGCATTATGGCGGCTCGTTGCGCATGGCTCTTTGGGGCAGGCCGC
>JASKZZ010000322.1 GCA_030147335.1 Herpetosiphonaceae bacterium
GACGAGCGGGAACTATAGCGTAAGTGTGCGAGCAGCGACTCCCTATAGTGGCAAAACCTTCCACATAGACGTGGACGGCGTCGATGTGAGCGGGGCAATCGCGGTCCCGAACACGGGAGGCTGGCAAAATTGGACTACCGTAACGGCGCCATCGCTTCCGTTATCGGCGGGGCCGCATACCCTCAAGCTTGTCGCCAATACCGGGTCCTTCAATCTCAACTACGTCGAGGCAACCAGCCGATAATATGTACCGAACGACAAATACACATAGACCGGTCGTGGCTGCGTAGCTCGAGGCCGCCAGACGACGCGGTTCCTGCTGCCACCCGTATCGCAACCTCGAGCTTCCCACTGTCCTAGCCAGGATACATTGTGCACGTTGAAGTTGACCCCGCGTACTGGTAATAATGTGAGTCACATTATTACCAGTACACCACTAGCATGCTGAAAGCGGTGTCCCCCAATCAGCCAACGTATTGTTCGCTACGTGGCGCGTAACAAGGGCAAGGACACATGTCGCAACAAAACCACTGGCTCACCTAGAGATGCCCTACTGATCATTTCGGTCGCTTAATTGCATCGTAGGGGGTTACGCCCTTCTCGTTCGGCCCGAAGTACCAAGCGTGCCGTGATTATTAGTGGTTGATTGTATCCACGTTGTCGTGGGGTTGTTTTATGGTCAGAAGGAGGTGTGTTTGGATGTCACAGGAGGAAAAAAGCGATAACCGGTCTGTAGCCTCAGGATAACGAAAACGATTGCTGAATCTGTAAACACTATGCTAAGCCCAGGACACCGACGATATCCAAAATAGGAACCCAAACATTAGTAAATGGAGCAATTGACGGTAAAATCGTCGCGCTGGCACAGGACATGTTGTTAGGAGATTCTGTGCTATTCACAGTAGGTAAACCGCATGTTGAACAATCCCAATTGTGCTGCACGTTATCAAGCTACGACCAGCATACTGCGGTGCCTGGAGCAGCAAGCACCATGATGGATATTACCTTTGTAGAAGAATTTCATCAATAGCCTGATCAAGCGGCACCACAACAATACCACTCTCCTTAATTGCTTGTAAATGGCTGTCAAAGAGTTCGGGAGTTGTACTCCATTGATCAGGGTTTGCAGTAATTGAGTGATAGGTCAGGATTACCCAACTATTATCTCGTTGTGCTTGTTGTATCCATGTTTGGACATCACTCGCGGTTGTCGTATTGAGCACATACCGTATGTAAAGTTGTGATAGATCCAGGTTACTTTTTGTGTTATATCCAGATTTTGTTGTTCTGTGAGATCGATAATATTGCTTGATTTGCGATAGGACCGTTGCATTGTAATCACCATACGGTGATGCGAAATCTTTAATGGGAACGCCCAGTAAATTTTGCAGGTACGTTTGCGATTCAGATAATTCTTTATTGACCTGATCATATGATATTGTTGAGAGACGTGGGTGCGTTACTGTATGTGATCCAATTTGGTTGCCAGCATTGTAAAGAGTGACGACATTTTGCGGACTCATATGCCAGCTTCCATTTAGCTTTCCGGTATTCACATAAAATGTGCCTTTCATCCCATACTTTTGCATAACTGGCCACCCATTCGTCATTTGCGTCATGATGGCATCATCAAAGGTAAGAGTGAGGAGAGGTCGATTAAATCTAGAAGCACTAGGTGTTGGAGTTATCGTGGGTGTTGGAGTTATCGTGGGTGTTGGAGTTATCGTGGGTGTTGGGGCACTGACAGGATACAAAGTATAGTTATCTGTTTGTAGGGATCCAATGCTATATATAGTATGGTAGATGGTCATTCGGCTCGCAGTGGGAGATGCAGTAAACGTAACTTCCGCTCTTGTCCAAGATTTATTGCGCGGCAGAGTTTTAAGTAAGGTAGTAACAACATTGCCTGAAGTATCGATCGTCTCAGCTACCAATTGTGTTTGTACTGAGGATTTATAATAATTGCTGAAGGAATATTGCGTATTCGGAGAAATAGCAGCACTTTGAGATTTCCATTTTGCTTGACCGCTCGTGTATGACGACATCTCGATAAGTAAACTTCTTGTCCCATCCTGCGCTTGTTTTCGAGGATAACTAAAAATCGTCGTGTTTGTGCCAGATTGGCTCCATGTCCAATCGAGAGGCTTGTTAGAGCTACCTGAATCCATCGTCTCAACTGAAGGATTCAAGATCATATTGCTAGCTGCTTTGACCGAAGGGATGGACGGAAAAACAAGTAGGTTAGAGATAAGACAGACAATGAAGATGGCTTTTTTGACCAGACGCGCAAGCGAGTGAGTGTGGTTGGGCGATAAAAGGTTCATGGGAGGTGACCCTTCGCAAAGTTTAACTGTAATAGTGGATAAGGTTTATCCTAGCACAGAAGACTAGGTTGTTGATCATCCGAATCAGCCTAATCTGTCGCCCATTGATGAAGAGCTGGTTACACATCCGGTCGTGCCTATTCCTTGCAAGAATAGGCACGGAGCAATAGATACAAACTTGCGCGCTAAGAAACCATCTGTTGAAACGACCCAAACTAATATCTTTTATGACACTCCATCAAGTGGACTTCTGACCGCATGACCTCCGCGATTAAGCACATGCGTAAGATCATCGTAGTGTAGTATAGGTATCTTATGGCCAATGCCGATGAAATGAGATCGACAGGGTTATGCTTTTGCTACGATGATATGCTCTGCATATGGGTGGATACATTGATACTGTCTACGCCGCTCGTTGGGCACCAACTGGGCCGAGAACCAAGCGTGCAAGAAAAATGATTGGTTGGTTGTATCTACGTTGTTGTTCGCACATCCTTATGCCCAAGCAGTTCTTGCACCGTTCGGATGTCGTAGCCGTCTTCGAGCAAGTGGGTTGCAAAGCTGTGCCGCAACGTATGGCAGCTACCGGGCTTGATAATTCCTGCACGCTTGATCGCGCCTTTCACCGCGCGCTGAAGCGAGTCTTCTGAAACATGATGACGGCGTATCGCTCCGCCGCGTGGATCTAAGCTGCGCGTGCTGGCCGGAAAAACATACTGCCACGCCCATTCAGTGCTTGCTTGCGGGTATTTTCGCGTGAGCGCGTCAGGTAAATAGACTGACCCAAAGCCTCCCGCCAAATCATCTTCATGCACCAGCTTTGTCATCGCAAGATGGCGTTGTAAGGACGCCTCAAGCGCGCGTGGAAGAATAGTCACACGATCGCCACCACCTTTGCCGGCTCGAACCATTAATTGGTGGTACTCGAAATCGACATCTTTCACGCGCAGTCGCAAGCACTCCATCAGACGCAATCCAGCTCCATACAACAAGCTCGCCATGAGATACTGGTTACCGGTGAGCTGGCGCAGCAGCGCGTTCACTTCGGTACGGGTAAAAACCACTGGCAGCTTGGCTGGTCGGCGTGCTCGCTCGATATTTGCAATCGCCGGCAGTTCAATCTGCAGCACCTCGCGGTACAAAAACAATAAGGCAGCTAACGCAACGTTTTGGGTTGAAGCGGTGACGTGTCCATCAATTGCAAGATGCGACAAATAAGCGCGGATTTCTTCCGACCCCAGTGTGCTTGGATGCTGCTTGTTATGAAAAATGATGTAACGCTTGATTGTATGGAGATATGCTTCTTCTGTGCGCAGGCTAAAATGTTTGAACCGCGCTACCTCACGTACTTGATCGAGCAAAGATACTGTTGTCACAGCATGTACTCCTATGAGAAAAACGAATACGAGTGCGTGGAGTACCCAGCCACCTACGCTACCGGCAGCAATTGATGAGCTGCTCAGCCATACGGTGAGGCGCTATCGAACATATATTCTATTATAGATCATCTTGGTCTTTGAGTATAGAGCTTTTTTCATGCTTGGTAAGTTGCAAGGGCACAACAGCGGAGGAGGCATAGATTCCCAAGAATCTATACCTCCTCCGCTTGAAGCAGGTCGATGGTTGAAGCTGTGGCGTTAGCTACCCGCCACAATTGTCTTGCGTCGTGGTGCAAGTAGTGCCAAAATCAGGCCAAGCTCGTACAGCACATACATTGGTACGGCGACAAAGGCAAGGTTGATCGGGTCAGGCGTAGGCGTCACGATTGCTGCGATGATGGTAATCACCAGCACGGCATAGCGGCGGTACTTTGTCAGTGTCGAACGCTCGACCACACCGAGCCAGATCAGCGAATACACGATCACCGGCAGCTCAAAGATCACGCCATTGATTAACATCAAGCGAACAAAGAACGAAGAAAAAAGATCAAACGTCGGCTTCGCGTCAATGCTTTCGGGGCCGAAGCCAAGCAAAAACTCAAATGCCGCCGGCACCGTAACGTACCAGCCAAATAACAGCCCCGCGATAAAACAAAGCATGATAATCGGCAGCACGGTAAAAATGATCCGTCGCTCACGCGAGGTCAGGCCCGGGACGATAAATGCCAACAGTTGGTACACAATTATGGGCATTGCCAGCGTAATACCGATGCCAAGCGCAATCTGGATTGTGTTTGTGAACGGCTCGGCAACGCCGATGGCTTGAATGCCATTTGGCGCAAACCGTCGAATAAGCAGATTAATCAGCGCGTAATTATCGTACTGTACCAGCCAGAACCCAACGCCAAGGCCAACCAGGACCGCAAGGCAAACCCGCACGAGACGATTTCGCAGCTCCATCAGGTGCTCGATCCACGTCATCGTGATCTCTTCGTTGGGAGCTGTGGGGAGCGACGGCACATTTGTTGTCTGCATAACGTTCCCCTCAATCACTCAAAATAATTTGTAGTTTCAACTTCACGCGGCTCGCTAGCAGTCACTGGCTTCGGCCCAGGTTGTGCTGCACCATTCTTATGCTCATCCGCAGGCTGTGCATATACGTTTGCTTGCTCCGCCGTGCGCGTTTCCGCCAGCGGCTTGTCAAGCAGATCATCGCCTAAAACATTGCGGCCCAGCTGCTCCAAATCGACTTTTGGCGCGCCAATCACTTGCTTTAATTCAGGCGCGTCAGCGCTGACATCATCGAGCAGCGCGCGCCCATAATCGCGAACTTGTTGGCGCGGATCGAGTGAGCGCAGCTCACGAATACCCTGCTCGATCTCATCGAACTCAGGGCCAAGCTCCGCACGTAAATTGCTGTACATCCGTCTCGCTGTACGTACAAAGGTACCGATTTGCCGCCCAAGCTCCGGCAGTCGTTCCGGCCCCAGCACCACCAGCGCGATCACGATGATGATCACCAGCTCTGGTAAACCAATTCCAAACATATCA
>JASKZZ010000492.1 GCA_030147335.1 Herpetosiphonaceae bacterium
CCCGATCTTATACCAAATGGTGATGTTATCACCGTTCGTAATCTGTTGAACCATACATCGGGTTTGTACGATTATCTTGAAGATCGAAATATGGTTTCGCGTGCTTACGCGAATCCTGAGCGCATTTGGCAACCTGCTGAGCTTGTGCAATATGCAAACCAGTTTGAGTCATTGTTCAGACCTGGTTCTGCCGGTAACTGGGATTATTCCAGCACCAACTATGTGTTGCTTGGAATGGTTGTGGAAGCTGCTACCGGCAATACACTCGCGCAGGAAATGCGTCAGCGTATTTTCGAGCCGCTAGAGCTAACACAGACATACTTTCCCCCGGATGAGCAGGTACCAGCGACAACAGCACGAGGCTATGGTCGCGCCGTTGATCAGTCGAACGTTTCATTGTCGTTCGCATATGCGACAGCAAACGTAGTATCAACAGCAGATGATGTGCGCCGATTCGTTGAGGGTCTTGTTAATGGCGCGCTGCTACCACCTGAGCAACAAGAGCAAATGTTTACCTTTGTGAGTGGCAAGGGTCAATACAATATGCCGACGCTTGAGTATGGTCTCGGGATCATGCGCAATCGATTGGCGGTAGGTCCAGCTGCCGATGGGCAACAGCGCGCTCCGGCTGCAAGTACAGCGGTAGGACATATTGGTGGCTTTGGTGGTTTTCGTTCGGCTGTGTGGTCAGCTCCGGAAGGCGGAATAACGGTTGCTCTGGGTGTCAACCAAGCCTCAACCGACCCAAATATACTGGCAACGCGCGTGTTCAATACCATCTTGACGCATCAAGGTCGCTAGCAACTTAACGCAGTCGTAGTGTAAGAAAAGGCGCATCTTTTACTGATGCGCCTTTTCTTATTCTGTTTTATAGATTTTTACCGATAATTTATATTTCACCCAGAAGAAAAAGCTACGAAAACAGCGCTACTGGCTGTAAATCGGCCATCCGCATATCTAGCTCATCGCTTTGATAGGAGGTAAATCGCTGTGCGGCATCGAGCACTTTGGGCAAAACATGAATATCACCTGGCGTATTAAGGAATATGTCCGGTCGGCGCAATACCCAATGTACCGCTGTATCAATGTCTTCCTGCTCTGTAAAGGGCTCATACCAAGTTGCCGCTGTTCGTTCTTTGTCGCCCCACGGCCCGCGCGTACACGATTTAATTGTTTGGACGGCTATATTACGAGCCTCACAGATTTCCATGAGTGACTCAAAGTCGGCACGATAGGTTGGATTTTGCATCATGGCGTAGTTGTAGGGCAGCAACACCGAGTCGAAGTCGTAACGCTCCAAACTTCGCTTGTGCATCCACGATACAACTGTGTAGTGTCCAGTTATACCAAGTGCACGAACGAGTCCCTGCTCTTTGGCCTCAATAAAAGCTTCCAGCGCTCCCCCCGGCCCCATCGCAATTTCCCACTGATCCGGTTGCACAAGCACATGCATCTGCCATAAATCAACATGGTCGGTCCGCAGCAGGTCGAGTGAGCGATGAAGGTGTTCTTTCGCTTTTTCGTACGTGCGCTCTTCGGTCTTGGTAGCAAGAAAAAATGAGGAACGGTGCTGATCCATCCACGGGCCGATGCGTTTTTCGGATTCACCATAGCTGTTCGCAGTATCAATATGATTGACACCATGTTCCAGTAACAGCTCCATTGTGCGGTCGGCCTCGTCCTGTGTCACTCGACTGAATGCCGCGGCACCAAAAATTGTACAGGTGCTCATGTGTCCGGTCCGACCAAATGGTCGCTGTTCAATCATAACTACTCCATATGCTCCATAGCGCGAAACGTCGTAACAGTGCGATGATGGTTTATACGACATGGGCTAACATTACTACACGGTAGCAAATCAAAGATTGATTGTCTCAAAATCGATACAAAAGGTTCAGGGAGTGGTCAGCAATACTGATATCGCCTGCGCCTCTGCCACCTGAACATCCGGCTGTATCGGCAGCTCAACCGTAAACGTACTGCCATGTCCCTCAATACTGGTGACAATAATCTCACCGCCATGGCTTGTAACGATTTCTTTGACGACATATAAACCGATGCCCATACCTCCAATCTGTTGTGCCTCTGCATTCCCTGCGCGGTAAAACTGCTGGAAAAGCTGTGGAATTGAGGTTAGGGGAATACCAATACCTTGATCCGATACAGAGATACAGGCGGTGTTGTGCCGCTGCTCCAGCGAAATGCTGATGGTGCCGCCTTGTGGACTATATTTGGTCGCGTTGCCGATTAAGTTTTGCAATACTTGTTCGAGACGCAAGGCATCACCCAAGATCGGTACAGGTTGGTCGGTATCGGTTAATAAAACTGTATGGCGTTCAACATTGTTTTGGGTTTCATCAACCAGTCGTCGCACCAACGCGCGCAGATCAATCGCCTGACGATCAATAGTTAATTGTCCGCGTTCGATACGAGATATATCCAAGAGTGTACGAATCAAACTGTTCAATCGTTCGGCCTGGGATGTAATAATCTCAAGCGAACGCTGGTCACGTGGAGCGAGCGTGCCGTCACGCTTGTTTGCAGAGCTAGTGCATGTTGGTCTTCTGCCCAGCCGATTGCAAATGCTCCAGCCTGCTCAGCAGCCTTAAAAACGCCTACTCCGGCACTATCGGCATTCTGGAATCAAAACATCAGCACCCATTCGCAGCTGTTCTTGCGCCAACGCTCCCGCCTTTGTGCTATCGGTCCAGCTCCCGACCCAGTGTACTGTTACCTTCACATTAGCATTGATCGATGTGGCGCCGCGTTGCACCAACCGCGCGGCTTCCTGTTGTGGCTGGTTATTCACACCGCCAATGTACGCGATCTTGTTTGTCTTGCTTTTAAGAGCGGCAACAACTCCAACGAGATACCCAGTTTCACCGTTGCGAAAGCTTACTGCGCCAAGGTTACGATTATTGCCAGGAAAATCTCCAACAACCGCGAACTTGGTTCTTGGAAACTGCCGTGCTACCTCTTCCGACGAGGGATAATATTGGCTACCATGTCCAATCACCAAATCAAAGCCTTGCTCAGCATACTGCTGAAACACACGCGCCGCATCTGTCTCAGCTACATGTGCTTGATAACTAATCTCTGCGCCAAGCTCTTGCTGTATTTGCACAAGACCAGTATAGCCCGCCTGACTCCACGACAGGTCATCAGTTGATCCGGGGAGCAGCATTGCCACCTTGAACGCGCCCACCGTTGTTGCAGGGATTAGATTCGGGTTCCTCTGCTGACTTGCAGTGCATGCCTGTAACAACAACAGGAATAACAGTGCAATGATGGGATACATTCGGTGCCTTACAAATGAGTGTACCATAGGTCCCATTGTGCTACATGCGTATCTTTTCGTTACAAGGTCATCGTATTAGAACGATTGTACCAGCAATGATTAAGGCGGTCCCAACAGCAACTTTCCATGTCATCGCCTCGCCCAAAAACAGCACGGAAAATAGCAAAATTATAACCAGGCTAGACTTGTCCACTGCGGCTACGAACGAGGCACTGCCAAGCTGCAATGCGCGAAAATAGAAAATCCACGAAAGGCCAGTTGCTAGTCCCGATAAGCCAAGAAATATGAGTGTACGTAGGGAAAGAGTTGACAGTTGGCTACCTTCGCCTCGTGCAAATACAATCGCCCACGCAACAACAAGAATAATAATGGTACGAATTGCCGTTGCAAGAGTTGAGCTTACGTGTTGTACGCCCACCTTTGCAAGAATCGTGGTGAGAGCCGCAAAAAACGCTGAGAGTAAGGCATATATCCACCATTGGCTTTGTTCAAATACCATGATTTATTGCTTTCGGTGTTTCTCAATATTAACAAACAGGGTGGACCACTTGGACCACCCTGCGTCTGTACCTGTCAAACAGGTTATATTAGACATAATGTTTTATTGTAGAGTTGTCATATCCTGGCTACACTGCTGAAGCATCTTGGAGCTTATGAAGGGTTATCACCTAGCTGAGCGACAGATACGCCAGCACTAAATATAATATGACGGTTCCGCTCAGCGGTGCAATGCGACCAACAAGGCAAACCGACGCTTTTAGCACGGTTCCGGTTGACGTCAGTGTCATCGGCGCATCCTCCATCGGCTTCACAGTGGTAAAAGCCGAGCTACAGGGTATTTTTACAAATCTAAACGTATATTCAGCTATTTTAGCATGACTCGTCGTTTTGTCCATCTAGCCGTTAAGAATATCCATTTTTAGTTATTAAACTTAAGGAGAACGTGGTTATGTGCCACGTTCTCCTTGAATATATTTTCCTGAATAAGTTTGGTCTGCTTAGTTTTCGACAATAAGCGTACCTTTCATGCCCTCGCCGCTGGCCTTATCGTAGTGAGGCGCGCAGTAGAATGTGTAGGTGCCGGGCTGCGTAGGCTTGAACAAGGCCAGACCTTCTTCGTTTGTTGGCATAAGCGCGTGAACGTTTAGCTCGTCAATGTCGAAGCTGTGAGCTTCAAGATCGCTGCTGACCAAACGGAGCGCGACTGTCTCACCCACTTTCGCGCGGATTTCTTTCTGCTCAAACTCGAAGTTCTTGGCGCCGAAGATTGGGAAAGCCGCAAGTGCTTCCGGGCTAATGCTAGCAAGTACGCCTTGCTGAGGAATTGCGGCGGTTAGGAGCATGCCAACAATAATCGCTGCGGCAGACACCAGGCTTACGGGCAACAAACGCGGTGTACGTCGCGCGTCGGCGCGGTAGCGATAGTTTTGCACAGTCGCCAGAATGCCGGCAATGATGCCAACGATCATCAACGCTACAATGATCAGGTTATGGGCAAACGAGTGCAGTTCCGCAGGATAAGAAAGATTATGGATCAAGGGCTTGAAATTGCCTGCAAACAGGAACCCGAGCCATAATGCTCCCAGCAAGGGCAGCCAGCGCCAACCTGTTGCTATCAGTCCAGCAATAATAAGTGATACAACCGAAAATACAGCTAGCGGCGGAATCATCATGCCGATCAGCATCACCTGAAGATATACAAGGGCTGCTCCGGTTAATGCGACAGCTATTGATGTTGTTAGTGCTAATGAGGACAAACGACGATTTGAAACTGAGCGAGGGGCAACCATTGCCGCATCCATACGTGTACTCCTTGGATTATCGTGCTTTCTTAATCTGGTTTGAATAAACTGATGTATTGGTGATACGATAGCTGATATTGCCATGCTGAGGGACGGTCAAAGGACCAGAACTTTTCGATAAGCGAGTAGAACTTTGGACTAACGCAAAACATTACCACTAGAAGTATGAAACAGTTTTACACGATTATTTCATATAATACAGTTTTTTAGGGATGTATGACATAATGCAGCAAGAAGCACTATTGACGGAATGGGCGCAACATTGGGTCACGTATTTACGGCAGCGACGCCGTAGCACAACAACGATCAACACCGCCGAAAGCATCGTGCAGGCCTTTCTCGACTGGTTGGCAGCGAATAACTCCGCGACTACACCGTCGCTGCTTACGCTTGCCACGCTCGAAGACTACGTGATCTATTTACGCGATGAGCGAGTAACAGTGCAGCAGGCTCGAAAAGCACAGCACGCAGCGCCAAGCCAACCACTAGCTCTTAAACACAGCAGCATCCGCAACTATGTAAGCGTGCTTACCCGATGGCTGCAATGGTTGACTGATCGCGGCAGGATAAGCGCAATACCAGACTACGACGGTACGCCGATTCAGCCGCCTGCGATCCGTGATCAGCTTGAACGACTGCTCGACCGACGTGAGCCGTTGGTTGCGCCTCGAATGCCGAATTTGCAACGACTGCCAGGCTATTACGAGCTACAACTTAAAGCATTTGTAGCAACACATGGTGTCCCCACGGCTAAACAAGCAGCGCCATTTCGCGCGTATCTTAACCTGCTACGTAATCGTGCCTTTATTGCGCTTCTATTTGCTTCCGGTGGACGTGTCGCAGAAGTATTAAGCATTCCAAGTGAAGATGTGCGGCATGGGTCGAATGTTATGTACCGAATACCGATTCTAGGCAAAGGCCGTAAGCGTCGATCCCTGCGCGTTGATGACCTAGCTCGCTCTTGGATTGCTGAATATCTTGATGCTCGCGCAACTGCGTACCCAACAGCAACGGCATTGTTTATATCGCACGGGCCAAAAGCAAACGGAAAACAAATGTCGGCAGTGTCGGCGTGGCGCGTAGTCAAGGAAGCCGCGCTGTGGCTCAGCGATATTCGAGCGGGAGAAGGAGCTGATAGTGAGGAGCTACAACGCTTGCGAGCAATTTCGCCGCATAGCCTTCGACACTTTCTTGCTCAGGCACTGCTTGATGAAGGCGCCGAATACAAAGATATTGCGGCACTGCTTGGTCATAGCTCGACAACCGTTACAGAACAAGTTTATGCTCGCCAGCACGAAGAAATTACCCACGAAATTGCCGATACGTTCGCGCCACGAGCAATAATGCCGGATATTCCAGGCCAACAAAAGCGTAAATAAGACATTTTTATGTCACGTTGCTGCAAGGTGAG
>JASKZZ010000059.1 GCA_030147335.1 Herpetosiphonaceae bacterium
TGTGTTTGGATTGTTCTAACACTTGCGCTGTTTGCCTATGGCGCGAGCTTTTACGATCATTACTACGTAAAGCTCGCACTACCACTGGCGCTGGTAAGTGCTGCGGTGTTAGAAAAAACGAATGGTTTGCGTCGTCGCTGGCTTCCAATGGGAACCCTGGCTATTCTGTTGACTCCGTTGCTGTTTGGCGAAGCGCAACTGTGGCTTAATGCAAAGCGCTCGCCTTCAACGCGGCAAGAAATCGACGCTGCGTTGCGTTTACCGCCTGATGCTACTGTCGTCAACTTCATGCCCCTCAGTAATATCGTTTCCGGTCGTCCGTTTGCAAAACCAGCGGCTGGTCCGTATGTCTTGGACACCTTTTTAGGTACGGCCTACCTCGACTCGTCCTTGAATCGGCGGTGGCCAAACGCCGCTGCAACGATGGGCGCGGTGATCATCAAGGCCGACTATGTAATCGTTGATCCATGGACCGCTCCGCTGCCGGGCATAACCGAAAGCTTTATGGAGCAGCCGCTGATTGAAGCCAGCCGAACACGCTTGTTTACGCGCATCGATCAACCCCAAAACATTGTGCAAGTCGGTTCTGGTCTTGAGCTACTGCGGCAAGATGACAGCCGTATCGAGACTGTGGATGGACAGCAATGGCTAATCCAGCCGCTACATTGGCGTGCTGCTCAAACGCCCCCTGCCGACCAGGCCCTTGCATTGCACGTGCTGGACAACGACGGAACACGTGTTGCCCAGCTGGATGTGCCAGTCAACGGTGGTACAACATGGCAGCCCAATGTTGTGACATCTATCGAATATCGAGTGCCGCTGCCGGGTGATTTAGACCCCAGCACGTATCGGCTGGTTGCGACTGTTTATTCTTGGACAACCGGCGCGTCATTAGTCAATTCCTTGACGCTACCTCCAGTCACAATAACACCATAGCGTTTGATTGTTGCGCGACCCGGATTTCTCGAATGTGGTAAGCAAGACAACTCCGCGCAAGTAGGCCAACACATTTACATAAGCAGCGGAGGATGTTTGAGCATCCTCCGCTTTTTGATGTTAAGCGCTCCACGTCGTTAAACAGCGGAGTGCCCAAGATGTGCTACAATCGCCCGCCATGATGCCTGTGTTATCTACAACCGATGAAGCCCAATTGCCAAGCCTTGGCACGCTGATGATGATTGGCGGTGCTGAGGACAAAGCGGGCAACCGTACAATTTTGCGTCGTTTCGTTGAGCTTGCTGGCGATAAGCAGAGTTGTATCGCTATTATCGCGACGGCATCGGAAATCTACGAGCTGGTGTCGCGCACCTATGATCGTATTTTCCGCGAGCTTGGCGCTCGTGAGGTGTATGTGTTGCAGCTGTACACGCGCGAGCACTGCGCCGACGAACAAACGTTGGCCTTGATTGATCGTGCAACCGGAATTTTTATTACCGGCGGCAATCAACTTAAGCTCATGACCATTCTTGGCGGCACTCCCGCCGCTACCCGTATTCGCCGGGCGCACCGGGCTGGCTGCGCTGTTGGTGGAACAAGTGCGGGAGCGTCGGCTGTTTGTCAACATATGATGGCCTACGGCATGAGCGGCATTACACCGCGCAAAGCGATGATGCATTTTGCCCCTGGCCTCGGCTTGATCAATCGGCTGTTGGTGGATCAGCACTTTGGCGCGCGGGGTCGAACCGGACGCTTGGTAACGGCGCTGGCTCATAATCCGTTTCTGCTGGGGGTCGGCCTTGATGAAGACACTGCGATTGAGGTTGGCCCGGACCGTTTGATCAGTGTGCTTGGACGTGGCTCGGTGACGATGATCGATGGCGGCGATATATCGTACAACGACATTTATCGCTTGCCGGACAAAGCGCCGTTATCAATCCACAATATACGGCTGCACCTGCTGACCCACGGCTACCAGTTCGATATTCACAAACGACAGCCGATCATGCCTGAAACGCCGCCGCTGCCGTTTGAAGCCCATACATATTTTGACGACGAAGCAATATAAAGCTACTCGCCATCAGCCGTCAGCAGGTAGAAACGATAGCGCATGATGCCCATGATTTGAGCGTTTCCTTCTTGATGCTAAAAGCTGATAGCTACTTAAAAGGTGCCCTATGCGTGTCCTCGAAGCTCGAGCATTTCGTGGCCCAAATCCTTACGGCTATCGTCCGGTTATTCGCTTCAAGCTCGATCTCGAAGCGCTTGAGCAATATCCCACGTCCAAACTCAACGATTTTTCAGATCAACTGTTGGAGCTAATGCCAACGCTCCACGAGCATGGCTGTTCCTACGGCGAGCCAGGTGGGTTTGTTCAGCGGCTGCGTGAAGGAACGTGGCTTGGACATGTTGCCGAGCATATTGCGCTTGAGTTGCAATGTTTGGCCGGCACGCCTGTTACCTATGGCAAGACCCGTAGCAGCGGCGATGGCGAAGGCATCTACTACGTTGTGTACTCATATATCGAGGAGCGTGTGGGCTTGTTGGCGGCACGGCTTGCCCTGCGCTTGATCGAACATTTGCTGCCGTCGGAGCTGCGTGGGATCCAGGGTTTGGAGCTGCTTACTCCTGATCGTGGCGTAACCACCTCGCCGCCCGACGCGCCGTTTGATTATCAGACGGAGTTGGAAGAGCTGATCGTGTTGGCGCAGCGCATGGCGCTTGGTCCTACAACGCAATCGTTGGTGGACGAGGCTCGGCGGCGTGGCATTCCTGCTATTCGTCTTGATGATCAAAGTCTGGTCCAGCTCGGCTATGGCAAGTACCAGCAGCGCATCCGTGCCAGCGTGACGGGGCGTACAAGCAATATTGCTGTTGAAACTGCAAGCGACAAAGAGCTAACCAATCGGCTGCTGGATGATGTGGGCCTGCCGGTGCCGCGCAACCAACTGGTTCGCTCCGCCGATGCTGCCGTTGCTGCGGCAAAGCGTATTGGCTATCCCGTTGTTACGAAGCCGCTTGATGTAAGTCATGGACGCGGCGTATCGTTGAATTTGCTGGACGAAGAGCAGGTGCGCTGGGGCTATGAGCAGGCAGCTCAATATCGCTCGGCGGTGTTGGTTGAAAGCTTCTTGCCCGGCAAAGATTATCGTGTGCTGGTCATCAATGATCAAGTGGTAGCCGTCGCCGAGCGTGTTCCCGCGCATGTTGTTGGAGATGGCGAGCATACCATCGCGGAGTTGGTCGAAATCACGAATCGCGATCCCCGCCGTGGTATTGGCCACGAAAAAGTGCTGACCCGGATTACCATCAACGAGCAGGCCGAACGGCTGTTGGAGCAGGCTGGCTACACGTTGGAAACGGTGCTGCCGTCAGGCGAAGTTTTTCATTTGCGCTCCACAGCGAATATCTCAACCGGCGGTACCGCCATCGACCGAACTACCGAAATTCACTACGACAACATCGAGATCGCGCGTCGTGCCGCTCGCGTGGTTGGTCTTGACCTTGCCGGTATCGACATTATCTCGCCAAATATCGCTGAGCCGCTGCGTGAAGTAGGCGGCGGTATTGTCGAGGTCAACGCCGGCCCTGGCTTTCGTATGCATTTGCAGCCGTCCGAGGGCACGCCGCGCAACGTCGCCCGGCCCGTGGTCGATATGTTGTTTCCGTCCAACTCGCCCAGCCGTATTCCACTGATCTCAATCACGGGCACGAACGGCAAGACCACGACGTCGCGTCTCGTCGCTCATATTCTCAAGCTGCATGGTCGTCGCGTCGGTTTAACAACAACTGACGGCATCTACATCGACGGTGAGCTGTATATGCGTGGTGACATGACGGGGCCGTGGAGCGCCCGGATGGTGCTGAAGGACCCAACGATTGAGGCGGCGGTGCTGGAAACGGCGCGCGGCGGTATTTTGCGTGAAGGCATTGGCTTTGATCGTTGTGATGTTGGCGCGGTACTCAATGTTCAATCCGATCATCTTGGCCTGCGTGGTGTTGATACGCTCGATGATCTTGCGCGGATCAAGTCTTTGGTCGTTGAAGTTGTGCATAAGACCGGCACCAGCGTACTCAATGCCGACGATCCGCGCTGTGTTGAAATGCGTGAGCGTGCGGGTGGCCGAATTGCCTACTTCTCGATGTACGGCGGCAATGATGGTCCCGATCATTTACGTGAGCACATCGCTGAGGGCGGTATTGCTGTTGTACTCCAAAAAGGCGTCAAGGGTGACATGATCGCCATCTATCACGACGAGCAATACATTCCGCTGCTGTGGACACACCTGATTCCAGCAACTTTGGAGGGTAAAGCGCTGGTGAATGTAGCGAATGCGCTTGCCGCTACGACCATTGCCTACGCTATGGAGGTGCCCGTTGAAACGATCCGGCAAGCGCTGCGGACATTTTCAACGTCGTTCTACCAGACACCGGGCCGTCTCAATGTCTTTGATGAGCATCCGTTCCGTGTCATCATGGATTATGGCCATAATACAGCCGCGCTTGAACAAATGGTCGATCTGGTTGATAAGCTACGGTCAGCGCATAAACGTGTGATTGGTGTTATTTCGGGACCAGGCGACCGACGCGACCAGGATTTGCTGCGGCTGGGTGAGCTTGGAGCACGTATGTTTGATGAGATGATCGTCAAGCAGGACGCAAGCTTACGTGGTCGTCCCGCCGGCGAGACAGCCAGGCTGGTCAAACAAGGTGCGTTAAATACCGGATTTGAGGAAACCCGAATTTCAACGGTGCTGCCTGAGCTTGAAGCCGTCGATGAAGCGTTGGGTCGAGCCAAAGACGGGGATCTGGTGGTTATTTTCGCAGATCAGGTAACGCCAGTATGGAAGCGAATTATCTACTGGGGTAAGCAGTAGGAATGTTGGGTGTAACTCACGCCAAGTGTGTGCTTTGCCGCTTGGCGTGAGTCGTCTTTTGCAGAGCTATTAATGTAACGATTCGTTGCTTCTGTTAAGGTAACGCAGGCCAAGAAATGTTAATCCGAAACCGATGAGCGGTATAAGCCACACGCCACCCAAGGCTGCTCCTATTCCAAAGGTTGCAATCAGGAGCCCTGCGCCAATCAGTAGCAATACCCAGCCAAGCAGTTGGTGTGTGTGTCGTTGCTTGACTACGCTGGCCAACCAGCCCCGTTGCCTGGTGATCATGAAGATGCCGCCGAGAGCTAATGCCAGCATCAGGCCGGCAAATCCTTTCTCGCCCCCATTCATAATGCCAAGTAGGCCGGCAATCGCCACAACGCCGAAAAGTCCTGATCCAACAACGCTCAAAAATGCGGTTAGCATCGCCTGACGCGCGCCTTGGATTGAAGGTTGTGTAGATGCTGTCGTCGCAGGTGTTTGCTGCGTATGGTGGAGCCAAATGCCCCACGCGCCGAGAAGGACCAGAAAGCCACTGTACAGGAGCACTTCTGCCGACCCACGTCCCCAGAACATGATGGCCGCGGCGCTTGGCCATAACGCTATTGCACTTGTAGCCTGCATCAATCGATACCAACCCCGAGTTCGCACGCTGCCGGTCACGATAAGACCTGCTAGCCCACCAATCACCAAAGCCCCACCAATCACGAGCGCAACTGGCCCACCATCGGCAAAGGCGATAAACACGGCGAATAGTCCAAGGGCGTAGATTATGACCATCAATGTTTGCCACAGTGCCACGCCTAATCCATTGGCGACAGGCTCACGCACCTGGTTGACGCTAGGATGTACGGCTGTTGTTGCGCGGATTACCTGCTGCTCTCGTAAGATTTGTGATCGAAGAGTACGTGCGCCTGCCAAATAGCCGCTGCATCGTTCACAGCGCTGAAGGTGATCCGCCATCAGTACATGACTTTCAGGCGTGACCTCGCCATCAAGATACAGCGGGATCAAGTCCTGAACCAGCGCGCAGCCAGGAATTTCGGCGTGCGGCAAGCGTTGCCGTTGTGTCGTTCCAGTAAATGGCAGATCAGTCATTGTCATTTCCTTCCAGTTTATCGTAAATCTGTCGAAAGCTCAGTCGTGCGCGGTGGAGGTTGACCTTTACTGCCGCTAGGCTCATGTCCAGAACGACGGCGATCTCGGCGTATGACAGCTCTTGCAGGTCCCGCAGCAGCAACATTGTGCGTTGACGCTCTGGCAGCATTGCCATCGCCCGCCGGATCGCTGCCCGTTGTTCTGCTTGCAACAGCTGCGCTTCGGGATTACTGTCATGCCCCCGGTCGGGCAGCGCATAAAATTCTTCGGTATCGATCTCGGCGTCACGTTGACGAGCTGCCCATGACAGATAAGTGTTGCGCGCGATGCGATATAGCCAGGTGCTGACTGTGCTATCACCTCGAAACAGCAACAGATTCGCCGCCGCCCGTACAAACACTTCCTGTGTTAACTCTTCCGCCAATACCACATCGCTACACATCCCGACCAGATAACGTGTAATCGCCGGTTTGTATGCGTCATATAGCTGTTCAAAGGTACGTATAGCCGGGGATTGCCATGGCATAACCAGTTCGCTTTGTCGGTGCATCAAGTTCCTCCGTTATTGTATAGACCGGCAATCCATCCGAAAGTTACACGCATCAGTTTGTTTCCATGCAGCAATGAAAGGATAAGTGAAATAGCCTATTGACGCTGTTCTTTTATTGTTGTATCATGCCTTACATAAAGTAAGTTTATATCATAATGTAAGTAGAGGTTAGCTGTGGAAGATTTTGCATTGCTGGTTTTAAGAACTGTCGTTGGTGCTTTGTTCATTGGTCATGGCGCACAGAAGCTGTTCGGCTGGTTTGGCGGCTATGGCTTAGCAGGAACGGGAGCGTTCATGGAAACGCTTGGTCTGCGTCCTGGTAAAATCATGGCGCTTATGGCTGGTTTGTCCGAGGTGCTAGGTGGTGTCTTGCTTGTTGTTGGTCTTTTTCTTCCTGTTGCAGCGCTTCTGATCGGCGGCGCGATGGTCATAGCGATAGCTAAGGTCCACGGCAAGAATGGCGTGTGGTCACAAAACAACGGCTACGAATATAACCTTGTATTGCTTGTTTTGGTTGCTGCGCTTGCATTGATCGGTCCTGGCGGCTTTAGCGTAGCATCGCTGTTTAGCCTGTAGTGCAAGCTGAATATCGTGTGGTTGTGGGCTGAATAAGCGTTTACTGGCAAGGGACACATAGAAGAAGTGGCCAGCGAGTATTGGTAATCGTTTGTTTATGAGCCTGTGCTGGTAGGGCGTGGTAGCGTGCGGGGTGTGATTAAGTTTCGCAAGCAGGGACAAGCTAGTGCTAGCTCGTCTCTGCTTGTTGCATATGTGGTGCTAACGATAATTGCAGCGATACACAAGTCCCTTGCTGTAGAGCATTCCACTCAGCCGTTCCACCGATACTGTTCGCAAGCTGCGTAACTGTAGCGCAGCCACGACCATGTGCCGCGTCACTCGACATACCAACACCATCATCTGCGATCATGAGCAAAAATTGCATGTTCTCCTGGCGAAAGCTAATGTCGATAGTGCCGAAGCGGTTGTCGGGAAACGCGTGCTTGAAGCAATTCGTAACGAGCTCGTTGACAATCATCGCGAGTGGCGATACCAGCGAGACTGGTAGCTCTAGCTGTGGCCCGTTGACATTAATCACGATGCGCTTCCAAGGGCGGTAGATGCTTTTGAGCGCGGAAGCGGTCATGTTGATAATATCGCCGATGATCGCTGTATCGCCTTGCAGCGCCTCGGAGACCTGATACACGAGTGCCGCGCCGCGCACTCGGCCCCGTACTCGCTGCACTGCATCGCGCTCGCCGCCCGGTGGTAAGCGGCGGATCTCCGCATCAATAATTGCCGTCAGCGATTGAATATGCGTCGTGACGTTGTGGAGCAGTTCGCGTCTTTGGATGGCCTCGGCTTGCGTTTGTTGTCGCGCTATGTCTAAGTCGCGATGTACCAGTTCCAGCATGGTACGCAGCGCCCCGTTTTCACTGTCTAGCATGAGCTGTTCTTGGCGGTGACGCAGCAATCCTTCGATCCTGAGCAGCAGCTCTTGAGGAAAGAACGGCTTGGTAAGATACTCATCGGCACCGGCCCGCAAACCCGTAACCGCGTTCTGTGGCTGCGTAAGAGCTGTCAGCATAATAACTGGAAGATGTGGCGAGATACCAGCGCGAATGTGTTGACAAACGCTATAGCCGTCCATATCGGGCAGCGTCACATCCAGCAGTACGAGGTCGATTAGCTCGCTTTCAAGAGTCGCGATCGCTGCTGCTCCCTCGCCTGATACAACCACGTTGTATCCGTGCATCTTCAACACGTCGTGCAGTAATTGCTGAATGGTAAGATCGTCCTCGACGATCAAGATCGTAGCGGTATGCACATCAAGCTTAACAGTCGCCTGCTCTGTCATTCAGCTACTCCTCAAAGCTTTACACACATGTAGCGTCTACTGATTAGTGTACCCGAATCTTTTCTTTCTGTGGTACCCGTGCTACGGCACGAAAAAAGGAGCCACCCTTTTGAAAGGTGACTCCTTGTGTGGCGACCTCGAGTGGACTCGAACCACCAACCTACAGCTCCGCAAGCTGTTGCTCTATCCATTAAGCTACGAGGTCA
Source organism: Herpetosiphonaceae bacterium (assembly GCA_030147335.1). Classification (GTDB taxonomy): domain Bacteria; phylum Chloroflexota; class Chloroflexia; order Chloroflexales; family Kallotenuaceae; genus LB3-1. The sequence goes on from JASKZZ010000059.1 coordinate 8,527, forward strand.
TCATGGTGCCGAAGGTGGGACTCGAACCCACACGAGCTTACGCTCACTACGCCCTGAACGTAGCGCGTCTGCCAATTCCGCCACTTCGGCTTATTGTAAAAGTTTGCTGTGGAATTCAGCAGCCTCGGCATTATACCAGCTACACCATGCTTGTCAAGCACAAGCAAAAGTCCTTCGCTTGGTGCGCTGGTCTATCAAGCTTGAGCGGTGGCACTTGCATTGATACATAGGCACAGTAGATTTGCCTGTGCAAGACTATGCGTGGTTGCATACGCGATCCTGCCAGGCGCTTAGGAAAGGATCAGCAGTCATGGATAGCGACTTTGTATCAGATCAACCAGCGGCCAGCGATGCTGATGTTACCAGCACAAGTTCGCTTCCCGATATTCCAGATGCCGGGCCGGACTCGCAGCCGATTTCTCCACCGGAACCCGTGGATATTTCCACCGCTGCGCTTAACACCCACGCAGCTTTAGCTGCAGGTACACTCAACGACGGCGACAATCGCACGCTGTATGAGCAAACACTTGACGCATATGAGACGAGTGCCGCAGATGAAGCGATTGCCGTGCCGACTAATTTCACATCGCCAACGCAGCCACGCCGACGCGTGCAAATCTACGATGCTCGCTCTTAACGCTGCACATCATCACTAAATATGCATCCTAACAGTGCAGGAGCGGCCAACGTTTCTGTGCTGTTAGGATTGCTGCCCTTGCGCCTTTCGGGTATACTCCGCACGGCTCCCTTAACCACTTGCCGTCAGGAAGGAATGAAAGGTGCTTCGCCGCCACCGTGTGCTGTTGATTGCATTATCGCTTATCGTTTCTACGTTTTCGACCTCGTTCCTGGTGCGTCGTCAAACGGCGTTGCTCGCGGACGTGAATGCCGCCCCCCCCCGGCCTACGTCACCGGTTGAGCGTCAACCTGATGCAACCACGACAGCGCTGGATGATCCGCACGATCATGATGCGGAAGCTGAACCGACGCCAACGCTTGGTGCTGCCGTACCGGCCCCCGCTCCGCCACGCGCCGCGCTGATTGATCATGGACGATTGTTTTATGATCATGACTTTTATGCGCCCCAAATCCAGGCATTTCTGGATACGCAGCCCGGCCCACTTAAG
>JASKZZ010000092.1 GCA_030147335.1 Herpetosiphonaceae bacterium
GCCAGTGGCAAACATGTCACGACTGCTGTTGCTGCGATCAACGCACCGTCAAGTATTAATCTGCCTAGCTGTCCTCGCCACTGCTTATCAAAGATGAATGCGAATAACAGCAGCAGCGGCACCAACAATGGCACGATCCGAAACGCAATGTAGCCGTGCAGCCCCAGCCCAATAACCAAGCCGCACAGCAGCGCGTCACGGCGGTCTCCACGTCGGAGATAGCGCAGCAGCAGCCAAAGCGTAAGCGCAGTCGGTAATGGCGCGTATGGAAAGCGTAGTCCCATGCGCGCAGTGTTGACCGGCCATTTACTGATAGCAAACAGTGCCGCCGCAAATAAACCCAGGCTGTGGCCACCAACCTCTCGTGCCAGCAGGAAAACCGCCGGTATTGCCAGCACGCCGATCAACGCCGTACCTAGCTTGAGCGTTTCAAAGCGGAGTGGCAGGTCGAACAGCTGCATTAAGCCATAGGTGATGTAGAACTGCCCCGGCTCTCTGCCGGTATTACGCGGAAAAAAGATTGGTCGCTGGCCCTGCGTCAGATCGTAAATATCAAGCAACTTTTCGGCGTGGTCGCTGGTGGGATCAAGCGGCACGTCGCCAAGACGGTGAAAGCGAAAAAATGCGCCGATCAGCAAAATGATCGCCAGCGCCACTAACGTGGGCCAAGGGAGATTACGTCGCCAATCCTGTGTCGTATCACTAGATGTCGGTGTCCACCATGCCCAACACCAGACTACGATCAACAACAGCCACGTCGCGACATTGAACGTCGTGTACACGCCACCAGCCGTACTGGCCCATGTTGTTACTGCAAGCCCGATTGCTATTGCGAGAAAGTCCCAACGAGGAGCGCCAACTTTTTCAACAAGCGGCGCAGCGGCAAGATCACGTGGTGGCGCGACAATCAGCGCCAACAGCCAACACACTATCCCGCTGATCAACGTGCCAATGACCACTCCATCAAGACGTTGAACCTGTAGCTGGCTTTGCGCCCCGACCAGCAGCGCTAGCCCGACTAGCGCTAGGAGCATGACAGCTATGGGCCTTGCCCAAACTAAGCGTCTATCCAAATTTTCAATAGCTGCCACGGTAGGATTGCTGAATGCCTTAGTCTTGGCGCGGCTTGCGCGCTTTGACCAGTACGTTAACAAAGCTGCGCTGCTGTTTAACAAGGGGTTGGTCGTTGAGCCGGTCGATCAGTCGGAAAATACCAAGGCCGAGATTGATTGGATTAAGCCAGCTTCCCGAGTTCTGCTCTCCCGAAAAGCGGTCAGCACTTTTACGCAAAGTTGTCGGCAGCAGATTATGCTCAATCAACGGCTTACCGATGCCGTACACTAGGAAATGAATCAACGGGAAGCTAAAATGCGTTGCCTCTTCCACAATCTCAAGCTCAAAGCCGGCCTCAGCCATTCGTGTCGTCAGCTCCATCGGCTCGTATAGCCGCTCGTGGTTCGACCAGATGCCGGCAATTGGGCCGCTGCGAATTGGCTGGCCACCAAGCGCGATCCAGATGCTATTAATCGGATCCCACCAGAACGGGTAGTTTGCGTGAGGTACGCTCAATGCTAGCACACCGCCCGGCTTGAGAACACGGTAAATTTCTCGCAGCGCCTGTCGATCATCGGTCAGATGCTCCAACACTTCGCTCATCAAGATTTTGTCGAACCTGGCATCGGGAAACGGCAACTTCAAGATATCGCCGCTGAGCAGCTTGGCCGGCACGTCCTCACGCTGCGCCCAGTGCAATCGCTCCATGTCGCCGTCCAACCCAACCAGCCGTAGATTGCGCAGCTTGCCAAGCGCCATCAAATAAAAGCCCATGCCGCAGCCACAGTCGAAAACAAGCTCACCGTCACGTAGTTCCAGCCAGTCAACTAGGCGCTGTGCCCGACGGCGAAACGCCATATCGGCCTCGTTACGCAGCAGCACATCCATTTTCTGTTGATCAGCGGTGCTGAGCGTTGTTGTTGCGGTTGTATGTTTTTGTGATTTGCTATTAATAAGTTCAGTCATTGTTTGCTCATAGCGATCTAGTGATCGTTCTGTATCGAAAATCGCGCGCACAGCTTGAGAATCGGGTTGGTATCGTTGTGGATGATCGAGGACGTCGGCAATGCCGGCGGCTAGCCTCGTTGGATCGTGAGGCGTGACCAGCACTCCCATGCCGGTTTCCTGAACTACCACCCGCGCGCCGGGAATGTCGGATGTTACCAGCGGCGTTCCACTCAACAACGCTTCGACTTGAACCAGCGCGAACATATCTGTCCGACTCGGCAACGTGAACACATCGCACATGTGGTAGAAGTTTGCCATTTGCTGCGCATCGCGAATCAATCCCAGGAACGAAAGATATTCCGCCTGCGCCTCAACCAACGGCTTGCAGCGCTCATAGAAATCGTCATAAACTGCGCGGTCGCCGGCATACACAAAATGGACCGTGGGATGCGTTTGGCGCAGTATGGGTAGTGCTTGCAACAGATAGTCGAATCCTTTTTCCTCGACCCACCGGCCTGCGAACCCAACAACAAGACGATCTGTCAGGCCAAGCTCGGCGCGCCACGTCATTGCCGCAGTTTGGTCCGGATCCGGTATGTCCACCGGCGGATAAATATAGCTCAACTTATGTGTGAAGTGCTGCAAGAGCCGTGAGTGCGCGGCGTAATCGCGGCTGTATGAAGTGACTCGGTCGGCAAGCCGTCCTGCTGTACGCAACACAAGATACGCCGCAGTTTGAACAAACTGATTGAACGGACCGGAAGGCATGACTACATCGCCATGATGAGTCATCAGCAGCGGACGCTTAGTCGCCCGACACAGCAGCCCAACCAGTGCCGCTTCCGGCAGTGGCGTGTGGATTTGAACTACATCGTGCTCCGCGATCAGTTGCGCGGCAGCCAGTGGAAAGGCCGGCGCGATCATTCCACGACTAAAACGGGCTAAAGCAAGCAGCCGGATTACCCGCACGCCGTTAACCATCTCATCGCGCGGAAGATCGAAGGTATGTCTGGTCGCCAGCACCGTTACCGTATGTCCGCGCGCAGCAAGCCCTTCCGCGACCCGCTGGGCATGTTGCGTAAGGCCAGTCCAGTGCGGATGGTAATAGGTCAGGATCGAGAGAATTCGCATGCGGTCGCTTTCAATTCCATCGTGGCGTCCATTATAACGATTGCTCCCCAATGCAACAAATGGAATCGTGTTCTCAGCGCAGAACCATCTGTCCGGCCCGCATATCACAGGATCGAACTACTAATGCAGTATCTCCGTACTATTGAGGCTCCAAATGCTCCATGGCTACAATTGACCGTGATAGTTGTTGCGGAGTTCCCATGCTGATTCGCCGTCGCGTTCAAAAACCTGCGGAAGAACCATCAATTGATCTCCTGAGCGATCTGCTCGATGACAAGCCGCAAGATGCGCGGCTACGTCCCGTTGTGCTGCGTTCACTCAAAGCACAGCGTCGCGAAGTGCTCGCGCCCTATCCCATGCGGACATGGTTCGACCACGCGTTGAAGGTAGGGGAGCGGCTGCTGGGAGTGGTGGTGGTGGTCTTTTTTTGCTGGTGGCTGATCGATGGATACGGCCGCGACTGGTGGTACGCGCGAAATGCATTGCCTACTCCCGTTCC
>JASKZZ010000161.1 GCA_030147335.1 Herpetosiphonaceae bacterium
TCGTCAATTGGTCGACGAATATGTGGCGGTAACGTATCTAGCAAAAGGTCAATGTTGCTTGTAACAACTTGTTCTATCATAAACTGCTCGCTATCCTCCCCTTTACGGGATGCGCGGTGATGTATGTATTGGTTCCAGCCCTGGCTCCACTCTTAGCAGCGCCGGTACGCGGCTTGTTTGGCGTTGCGGCACAACCAACGACTTAACAAAAAGCGTTTGTTCACCCCGCAGCGTAAAGCCAAGCTGATCCAACGCGGTTCCTATCTCAGCTTGATACGCGCGTATTACAGCAAAAACTGTGCGCTGCTCACTTAACTGGCTAAGACCGTATCGTAGTATTGCCGTTGCTTGATGCCGTGTAGCTGGATCAAACATTGGCCGCATAACATGTCCACGCGGACCCGTTAGCACATGCAAATGCACATCAAGCGCTTGGTCGTTCCCAAGCACCCAGCCTCGTTCACGCCAGCCAATCCTGCGATGTGGTCTAGGCAAGTGCCATGCCGCGCTTTCACGTTGCTCTGCTTGCTGTACATGCCGTGGTGTGATATGCGTGTACAGCTGCTGGATTGACCAGGCGTCCCGGCGCTGTTGCTTTCGTAGCGCAACAAGCGCACTGCCAGCCTCAATCGTCGGCTCCGGTAGGCCCCATATTTGTTGTTGTGTGTACGGTTGAAAGCCAAGCTGTTTCAGGACTTCGGTCAAATCATCGTTGCGTGGCCCAACTGCGGCAAATACACGCTCGATTCGTGCGTAGCCTGCACGCTGAATCAGGTCGTTTACCAAAGCATACCAAACGTCGCCATCCGGAATACCAGTGCTGCGTGTAGCAAATCCAGCTAGATATGAGATGTCAATTTCGGGAGCATGAACGCGTTTACGAGCTTGAATAAAACCACGCATCCCGCGGTCACGCAGTACCAGCGTAACCACATCGTCGCCTACCGGCCCCAGCATTGATCTTACTGACACGGCGAGAGGACGATAGCTGTTTGCCAGCATCGTCTCAGTATAGAAGAAGATTCGTCGTTGCGGACGTCGTCGCAGCGACCATATATCGGCGACCATCGCCGGTCGGATCAAGCTGTTGCTCCTCGGGATATGCGAGTTTCGCGTTTGATGGGTATGAGTATCACATTTCTTATTCTGAACTAGAAACGCAAAACTCGCAACATCCAACTCTACATGTCCAAAAATAACTCATGTAGTCGAGGATCTTCGGTTAGCTCCGGGTGAAACGAAGTCGCCAGCAACCGCCCTTGCCGAGCCGCTACTATACGCCCATCATCAAGTGTAGCAAGCGTTTGAGCATTGCCTTTTACCTGATCGATTAACGGCGCTCGGATAAACACTGCTCGAAATGGATCACCAGTAACTCCGTGTAGCTGGAGATCTGCTTCAAAACTATCTAGCTGGCGACCAAAAGCGTTGCGGCGGGCCACAATATCCATCAATCCCAGCGCTGGCTGACCATCGGGACGCCCTTCGGTAATTTGCTTAGCTAACAAGATCATGCCCGCGCATGTACCCCAGATCGGCATTTCTTGTTGCGCTCGCTCACGGATCGGCTCAAGCAGCTTGTAAGCAACCATCAGTTTACCAATGGTTGTGCTCTCGCCACCCGGAATAATGAGACGATCAACCTTGTTGAGATGTTCTGGTAACCGAACCTGTGTGACTTGATGCCCAAGCCGCCGCAGGATCTGCTCATGTTCTATAAATGCGCCTTGAAGCGCTAAAACGCCAACATTCATAATGTTAAGTTGTTTGCTAGTGCTAGCCAGCAATCAGCTCCCAACCTCAATGGCTAAAAGCTGATCGCTGACGACTTCGTTTACCAGCCGCGCGTCGCCAGCAGTTCACCTTGGGGAATGTCGCCAATGTTAATGCCAACCATCGCTTCGCCCAGGCCTTTGCTGACTTCGGCAATAATTTTGGGATCGTTGTAATGCGTGGTAGCTTCAACGATTGCCTTGGCTCGTCGCGCCGGATCACCTGATTTGAAGATGCCTGAGCCGACGAACACACCATCAACACCGATCTGCATCATTAGAGCTGCATCAGCGGGAGTTGCAATACCACCTGCGGCAAAGTTTACAACTGGCAGCTTGCCGGTTTGCGCGATTTGCTTGACCAGTTCGAATGGCGCCTGCATCTCTTTGGCCGCAACAAACAGTTCGTCTTCGTCCATGCTTGTTAGACGACGAATATCAGCAAAAAGCTGTCGAGCGTGACGTACAGCTTCAACGACGTTGCCGGTGCCAGCTTCACCCTTGGTACGAATCATTGCAGCACCTTCATTGATGCGTCTCAACGCTTCGCCAAGATTGCGGCAGCCACACACAAACGGAATATTATATTTATGTTTGTTAATGTGATTTTGCTCATCTGCCGGCGTCAACACTTCGCTTTCGTCAATGTAGTCAACGCCGAGTGACTCGAGCACCTGCGCTTCGACAAAATGACCGATGCGAGCTTTGGCCATCACTGGAATTGTGACGGCTTCAATGATCCCCAGAATCATTTCGGGATCACTCATCCGCGCAACGCCACCGTCCTTACGAATATCGGCTGGAACACGCTCGAGCGCCATAACGGCAACCGCACCCGCTTCTTCTGCAATCCGTGCCTGCTCGGGTGTAACGACATCCATGATCACGCCGCCCTTCAGCATTTGGGCCAGGCCAGCTTTGGTCTTGAAAGTCGATTTTTCCATCTCAGAAGCTCCCCTATATCTTGTGCTATATATGTGTTTTTAGTTAAACATATTGTACCATATGGCGGAAGTGACAGGAAAAACTAATTACACAAGACATTTTATTTGTGCTTATAGTAGAAGTATTTGAATTATAACTGTAAATGATTGTAAAACAGCGGCTCATTTCTCTCACAAGGTCACAATCGAGTGTTGGTCTCGCGATCCAAACCTAGATCAGCCCATGCCGTAGGGTCTTCTAATGGTTCCATATGGGTAAGTACGTTTGTTTCTGGTAAGACATGGCTTATCGCCAATTCGATCTCTTCACATAAGTCATGGCCTTGCTGTACGGTCCAGAGACCCGGTACTAACACATGGAGAGAAACAAAGCGTCGAGGTCCTGCTTGCCGTGTTCTAAGAGCGTGAAATTCAATACCACGGGCTTGGTACTGCGCCAGAATATCATTGATGATTTTCTGTTCGTCGATTGGCAATGCGCTGTCAAGTAATCCATACCCTGTTTCGCGTAGCAAGCGCACGCCGATCCACACAATGTTGATCGCAACCAAGAATCCAATCAACGGATCAAGAATTAACCAACCCGTCCACTGCACAAGCAACAGGCCAACTACAACACCAGCTGTTGTCCAAACGTCAGTCAAGAGATGTCTTGCGTCAGCCGCTAATGTTATTGAGCGCAAACGACGGCTTGCACGTAACAAGATAAACGCAATGCCACCGTTCAACGCAGCTGCTATGACGGCTACTGTCAAGCCTAGGCCGAGTGCTGCGATAGGTTGTGGCTCCTGCAAGCGTTCCCAGGCTGTGTAGGCAATACTTACGGCTGCCAGCAGTACAAGTGCGCCTTCGAGCCCACTGGCAAAGTATTCTGCTTTGGAGTGTCCGAAGGTGTGTTCGTCGTCTGGTGGCCGAGCAGCAAGGGTTAGTGCCCAAAATGCTACAATTGCTGCAATTAAGTTAACGAGCGACTCAGCAGCATCTGAGAACAGGCTAACCGAGTTGGTCAGGAGATAGGCTCCAAACTTGAGAATAATCGTAGCAATTGCGCCAATGATTGACAGCAATGCATATGAGCGTGGCGACTCAAAGCGCATGATTTTTACCGAAAAATGTGCTCCGCAGCATAACGTATAATTGTAAAGAAGGTGTGGGTATGTCTGAACGTGTTGAATACCGCTGGGATCCAAGCCCTCGCTTATATCGCTTGACCCACGCTGTGTTCGGTCCCATTCTAAAATCCTACTTCCATATACAGTGGCGTGGCGCAGAAAATGTCCCAACCTCTGGGGCTGTTGTGCTTGCGTGTAATCATCTCAGCAATCTTGATCCTGTGCTGCTTGCTATACCTTGCCCGCGCCAAATTAGTTATCTTGCAAAGATCGAGCTTTTTCGTATTCCATTAGTGGGTAGCATTGTTCGCAGGTTCGGCGCTATCCCATTACAGCGTAGCGCATCAGATCCAGAAGCAATCCGTTTAGCAGAATCTGTGCTTGAACATAATCATCTGCTTGCTTTATTTCCCGAGGGAACGAGGAGTAGAGATGGTCAGCTCAAGCCATTTCGATTCGGCGCTGCCCGACTCGCACTCAAATATAATGCTGCTTTAGTTCCCGCTGCGATTACGGGCACTGATCATGCAATGCCTTCGGGGGCAAGAGTACCACATCGGACAAGAGTTCACATTGCATTTGGTCAACCACTGGATCTAGCAGAGTATCGGTACACTGGAACGGCCAAGACACCAGAGGCAGAAACATTGGAAGCAGTTACGTCAATGCTTCAGACATCAGTACATAACTTAAAAGAACAGCTAGAAGGGCAGCTGTCTAAAACAAACTAGTAGTTCGATGCAACTGTATGTGAGCATTTGGCGTCATAATCAACATCTAGTAGTTAGTGTTGAATTCAAGAAGGAGCTAGTGATGAACAACACAGGGCGACTAACCCGCAGCAATACTGATCGCATTATTTCGGGTGTTTGTGGTGGGATTGCCAATTATCTCAATGTCGATCCGACCTTTGTCCGACTTGGTTTTGTTTTGCTTGTTTGGCTTGGCGGCATTTCACCGCTGATTTATCTCGTACTTTGGGCGGTGCTACCCACTGAAGACACAGTTGGTCAGGCCTTCACGCAACAGGTAAGGCAAAATCTCACGGAGATGGAGCAACGAGCCACTGCGGTTGCGGGTAAGGTCAGTACACAGGTCAATCAACTGGTAGGTGATCGCGCAAAGCAAGCTGGCCAGCAGGGTGGTTCACAGGCTTCCAATCAAGGGAACGACGGACCATCAACCGGCCCAACGACACGTTTGTAACGATTGAGGTTAAGAAGCAAAGGGGCAGGCAATTGCCTGCCCCTTTGCTTCTTGTTGTATGTTCATGAATAAAAATACGTCGAGTGTATTAAATACACTCGACGTATCTATTGGTAGCGGCGGCTGGATTCGAACCAACGACCTTCGGGTTATGAGCCCGACGAGCTGCCACTGCTCCACGCCGCGTCGTTGTGTGGGGTGCGCTGACCTTGTCTCCCAGGCCGAGGCCCAGTACCCGCGGCGCTGCATC
>JASKZZ010000219.1 GCA_030147335.1 Herpetosiphonaceae bacterium
GCACTGGCCGCGTTAGCTGTGCTGGCGCTTAAAGTTCCTGAAAGTCGTGATGAAGCGGCGAGCAAACCTTTGGATATTTGGGGGGCGCTGCTGGCCAGTCTTGGCCTTGCTGGACTCACCTATGGCTTGATCGAAGCGCCCGCGATGGGCTGGAGCAACCCGATTATTGTAGCTTCACTGCTTGTGGGCGTCGTGGCTCTAGTTAGCTTTGTTGTCGTTGAAATTCGTGGCTTGCATCCAATGATGCCGCTGGAGCTGTTCCGGGTACGAGCATTTACCGGCACCAACAGCATGACGCTGCTGCTGTACGCTGCGCTGTACGGCTTGTTGTTCTTCTTTCCCCTCAATCTGATCCAGGTACAAGGCTATCCCGAGTCGTTAGCAGGATTAGCGGCATTGCCGTCTAGTCTGTTGCTCGCAGTGTTGTCGCGCTATACCGGCGCGCTCAGCGACCGCTACGGGCCACGATTACCGCTCACCATTGGACCCGCGCTTGCAGGTGTTGGCTTTTTGTTGTTTGCGCTGCCCGGCATCACCAATGGACCAAGTGATTATTGGACAACATATTTTCCCGCGATGTGTATATTTGGCATTGGGCTAGCAATAACTGTCGCTCCGCTCACCTCAACCGTGATGGGCGCTGTGCCCGCGCATCAAGCCGGAGTTGCCTCGGGCATCAACAATGCGGTAGCACGAACCGCAGGCGTGATGGCGGTGGCGATACTGGGAGCGTTCGCGCTGTTTAGCTTTACCGCCGGGTTGGACAACCAAGCTCAACAGATTGGATTAAACGAAACTGCCCGCGTCGAGCTGCGTGAAGAAGCGGCTAAACTCGGTGCAGCTTCACCACCGTCGGGCATATCAGCTGAGGCAAGCGCAGCGGTCGATCAAGCCATCAAAACAACCTTTATTACAACCTTTCGTCGCATCGCTTACACCGCAGCGGTACTTGCATGGATTAGCGCCCTGATCGCTTGGTTTACGCTTGGTCCACAACCAAAGGCGCAATACGTCACGGCTTCTGCCGGCGGATAAACGACCGGCACAACCTCCCACGCAGGAGTGCTGTGCCGGTTAACCACGAGCCAACATGCTACGTTATAGCTGCTTGCTACGAAGCGACATCCGCCACAACCTCGTCACGATCTCCCGACCATAAACGTTGTAACTCAGCATTGGTCGCCAACAGTTCGTCAAGCGTACCAACCGCATCAACTCGTCCGTCATTGAGCACAATGATCTGGTCTGCTCGCCGCAATGCCGCGCGACGATGCGATACAACAAGACAAGTTATAGCCGATGCATGGGACTCGGAAGATCCAGCCTCCGTTTGATTCGTAGCTTCGGCTCCTGCATTCATTCGTGCGTCGAGACGCTCCCACAGCATCCGTTCGGTCTCAACATCCAGCGCGCTTGAAACATCGTCCATGACCAACAGCTCTGCCACACGCACAAACATACGTGTGGCAGCGGCGCGCTGCACCTGTCCACCGGACAACCGTACTCCACGCGGCCCAACGATGGTGTCGAGCCCATGCTCAAGCGCTTGGAGGTCGCGCTCCATAACGCCATGCCATACCGCCGCCTCCAAATCAACCCGCTGTTCGGACTGTCCCATCAGGATGTTGTCGCGCAGCCGCTCGCTGAACAAACGTGGCACCTGTGGGGTATATGCGCTACGGGGCGGCACAAAAACCGCCGCGGGATTATCGACGGATTGTCCGTCCCAGCAAATAACGCCGGAGTCTTTGGGCAGCAAGCCAAGCAAAACACGCAGCAACGTCGTCTTACCGGAACCGACTCGTCCGGTGATTACGGTAAACGAGCCGCGCGGCAACGACAGGTTAATATTCTCAATGCCGTTGTGCGTGCCGGGGAAACGATACGTCAAGCCTTCAACATCCAACCGCGTCAGGCGGTGCGACACTTGGTCGTGCGCGATGCTTGTTAGGTCGTGATGGTCCTTGTGCTGAATTGGCGCATGTTCCACCAGCACACGCGCCGACTCCGGCCTAACCAGCTCTTCCAGCCGCTCGATCGCAACTTCCTGCTGCTTGTAATCACCGATAAACGTACCAATCGTTGACGGCAACTCGGTAGTGAACCACAGGTAGTAGACAAACAGCGCAAAGTCGCCTACCGTAAACGTCCCAGCGGCCATCGCCTGTCCCGCTAACAACAGCGTAACACCGATCCCGAACGTGACGGCGTTGCCGTTGATTGAGTTTAGCAGTTCGCGAAATAGCCGATCTTTGAGCATCGTGCGACGGCGTGTCTCATTCAATAAGCGAAAATGCCGAACCACATCGGCCTCAGCGTTCGCCACTTTGACCGCCTGCACCGCGCCAAACAGCTCACCCATAAAACCAGTCACGGCATCCGTTGCCACACGACTAGCATGACGATACTGCTGAATACGACCCCAGGCGACGCGACTCGCAATAATTGAGGCGGCTAATGGTACAAAGATCACCAGTGTAATCAGCAGATTGATGCGTGCCATGATCACAATCGCAATCGCCGCTCCGAGCACCTCACCAATGACATGCGGCGTCCACAGTGGAAAGTCTGCCACTTCGCCAACGTCGTCTCGAAAACGGCTGACTGCTTCGCCTGACGAGACGGGCGGTGTGACAGCTCCTGGCCGCCGCAAGATGCTGGCAACTATGTTGCGACGCAGCAACGCCCCCACTGTATAGCGAAAGGTCACGTCGCCCCAAATCTCGCCGAATGAGGTTGCAAAGCGTGCCAACTCGACCGATATATACAGCGCGATCAGGCTCCACAGACCAATCGTTGCCGCTGTAGCACCCGTAATGGTGTCGAAGATTTGCTTCTCGATCAGGCCGGGCACCACACGACCAGCCAGAAACAATATGTGAAAAACCGAGTACACAATGATTGGCCAGGGACGGTAGCGCACAATCTGCCAGTTGAACGGCCATGTTTTGATATGGGTTTCGTTGGGCGCAGCACTCA
>JASKZZ010000220.1 GCA_030147335.1 Herpetosiphonaceae bacterium
AAGGCAGTCATTCCAGCCAAGGGTATCTGGGGTACCTACAAGCGGCTCCAGCTGCCAATCTTTGAGGAAGGATTTGATGCCTTGTATCAAGTCTCGATCAACCGCGCTAACACGTTTGTTGTGCAAGACTGGCTAGACATACCCAATTAAGCTATGTTGACCTAGCTGCAAAACGACTTGGCGCTATTGCTCGCTTGATGAAGTGGCCTCCAGTTTTTGGTTGTCGTCGTCCGTAGCAAGAAAAGCGGCGTCTGCCTCAGGGAGCGATGGATTAATTCGCATTCCAGAGCCAATTTCAAAGCCGGCACGCGTTACCAAGCGAGGACGAATTCGCAGGTACCAATGTAGTTGTGGCTCATTGCCGATACGCGTCGAGGTGTTGAGAACATAATTATAGTCGGGATCGTTAAGCTTGACGCGTAATCGGCCTAGTACCGAGCGCAGCGCAAGGGTTAGATCAACACACTCAGCCTCGCTGATATGTGCGAAATCAGTTTGGTGGCGCTTGGGAACGATCCAGGTTTCGAACGGCACCTCGGCAGCATATGGGATGAACGCGATAAACGAGTCGTTTTCCAAAATTACTCGTCGACAATCGGTTTGCTCAAACGCCAGGATGTCACAGTACACACAGCGCCCCCATTCGTCGTAATAGCGCTGCGCCTCGTCTTCTCGCGTGCGAAGATAACGTGGAATCATGCCAGTGGTGATAATCTGCGAATGTGGATGAATCAGCGATGCTCCGGCGCGCTTTCCATGATTGCGAAAGATCAGAATCAACGCATTGCGCGGGTCTTGTCGATGCTCTACATAACGCTGCTTATACATGGCAAGAACAGCGGCGACATCCTGCTCCGCCATTATCGCAATATCTTGATCATGACGTGGGCTTTCAATAATGACCTCGTGATGGCCGAAGCCTTGCATCGTGACGTATGGCCCTTCAATGATCCGTTCACCCGAGCCGTCCGGTGTTAGCGCAGGGTACTTGTTGGCTACCACGCGTACCTGCCACATGCTTTGGTCGGGTCCTGACTGTTCGCAAAGTATGGTCGCTAATGACGCGTCGTTGCCGACACAGAACGGGCACGTCGGATCGCAGGACGGCAGAGACGGCCGCTGCTCGACCTGCCGCTGGAAATCGTGCGGACGCTTGCCACGCGCTGGAGCGTAAATGACCCATTCCTTGGTGGCCTTGTTTTGCCTGATCTCGCCGCTCATGCTTACCTTCTCATTGATGATCGTTTACATAATTGGCGCAAGCGAGCGATACAGATCGAGCGTGCGTTGGGCAATAGCGGTCCAGCTAAAATGTTCTTCTACGCGGCGACGACCATTCTTGCCCATCGTCTCGCGCAGCGCGGGGTTGAGCACCACCTGATTGATCGCGGCGGCCAAATCCCGTGAATATCTTTCTGGGTCAATCGGGTCGAAGGTGCCGGGCTTGAGCGGCAGGTCAACCAGCAGCCCCGTTTCATCAGGAACGACCACCTCGGGAATGCCTCCAATGGCCGAGGCGACAACTGCCGTTTCACAGGCCATTGCTTCCAGGTTGATGATGCCGAACGGCTCATACACGGACGGGCAGCAGAATACGGCGGCCTGCGAGTAAAACTGAATCACATCCTCGCGGGGCAGCATTTCTTGAATCCAGATGACGTTTGGTCGTCCGGCGCTAACCTCGGCCACGCGTTCAGCCATTTCACGGCCAATTTCGGGCGTGTCGGGAGCGCCTGCGCACAGAACAACTTGAAGCGACGGGTCGATGTGCGGAATGGCATTAACCAAGTGGATGATGCCTTTTTGTCGTGTGATGCGACCGACAAACAGCACAAACGGCTTACTCGGATCGACGCCGCGCTGCTCAAGTGCGTCAGTCGCAGGATGGTTGCGATATTGCGCGAGATCGATACCATTATGAATGACGTGGACCTTTTCGGGCGCGATCTGGAAAAACTTCAACACATCGTTGCGTGTTTCCTGGGATACCGCGATAATCGCATCGGCACCCTCGATGCCGGTCTGCTCCATCCAGCTGCTCATGTGGTAGCCGTTGCCTAGCTGCTCAACTTTCCATGGCCGCAGTGGTTCGAGTGAATGAATGGTGAGAACAAGGGGCACGCCCCAAAGCTTCTTCGCTAAAAAGCCGGCCATGTCGGTGTACCAGGTATGACAGTGAATTACATCGGCGTCGAGCGTATCCTTGGCCATCAGCAGGGAGCGCGCAAACGCATCAAGAGCGCCAGTAAAACGCTTGTCGGTATTTTGCTTGACTTCGTCCCAACTGCCGTAGCCTTTGACGCGTAGATTGCCTTCGTCAACGTCTTGATCGCCGAAGCAGCGTACTTCGACTGCAACCAGCTTCGCAAGCTCGCGCGAAAGATACTCAACATGGACACCCGCGCCACCATAGACGTTGGGTGGATACTCATTGGTGCATAAGGCAACTTTACGAATGTCTGTCATGGAGCGGCCTCCTTTTGTTGTGGAATCACGAACGACCCGAGCGACTCTGTGCAGCATACCTTGACATGCCGGTTCGACGTGGCGATTGTAACATGTCTCGTAACGCCGCCAATTGGTGTATCATGCGGCTGAACTGTTGGTCCAGCCGGAGCAATTGGACGGTTCGGGAATGATCGTGGATACTAGCGCGGTACAGCGGAGGCGAAGCACCATGAGTCAGCTGATTACCAGCATGGGCGAACTATTGATCGACTTCCTGCCGATTCAAGAACAAGATCGGACAGTTGGCTTTCGGATGCATCCAGGCGGCTCATTGCTGAACGTGGCCGTCGGCGTTGCGCGGCTCAATTCGTCGGTCGCTTTCGCCAGCAAAGTTTCAACCGATATGTTTGGCAAATTTCTGCGCGACTATGTCGAGGATCAAGGCGTCGATACACGCTTTTTGCTTGACGCGCCTGCTCAAAGCACGCTTGCATTTGTGTCGATGATTGACGGCGAGCCAAATTATAGCTTTTACACGACGGGTACTGCCGACACGGTGCTAACCATTGACGAGATGCCGCAAGCGCTGTTTAACGAGACGCGCATTCTGCATTTTGGCTCGATCAGCTTGCTGCGGGGTACAACGCCCGATGCCGTGCTTGCGACTGCCGAACGGCTGCGTGGACAAGCGTTGTTGTCGTTTGATCCCAACGTACGTGCTGGTTTGATCGACGATGAGCAGGGCTACCGGGTGACGCTTGACCGAGCGATGGCAATGGCCGACATTATCAAGATCAGCGCGGTGGATCTCGAATGGTTCGCTCCCAATCTATCGCTGGAGGCAGCCGCCGCCGATCTGCTAAGCCGTGGCGCGGCGCTGGTGGTGGTGACGCGAGGCGGCGAGGGTGTGTTTGCTCTGCGCGCGGGTGCAGCACAGCCAATCCAGCTTCCGGCGTTCAAGGTCGAGGTTGTTGATACGGTCGGCGCGGGAGACTCGTTTAGCGGTGGTCTGCTGTCAAGTCTCGCAGCGCGTGATGTTGTATCCCGAACAGCACTGGACGCGTTGTCGGTAGACGAGCTAACGAATTGTATCCGGTTTGCGGCGGCTACTTCGGCGCTGACCTGTACGAGTGCAGGAGCCGATCCACCGACACGGGCTGTGGTTGAGCAGTTTCTTGTGGAACGTATGTCGGCAAGCTAGGCGATGCTGGCGTGCTCCTTACTTCTCCGGGGTAATCCTGTTGTGCTAGAATGCCGCCTAGTGTTAGGGTCGGATGGGGATCGACTCGAACGTCATTGCCAACGAACTACAGGAGGGAGC
>JASKZZ010000245.1 GCA_030147335.1 Herpetosiphonaceae bacterium
GGATTGAGCCGAAGCAAAATTGGCTGCGGTTCATAGCCTTGTTGGATTCGACTCAGAGTTAGTTCAGCCAGTAGCCGTAGCTCATCGAGACTATCAACAATGATCCGACCGATGCCCCAGGCCAACGCTTGTTCTAGCTCATGCCGAGGCTTAGCGTTTCCATGAAAATGAACGTGGTCAAGCGCAACGCCGGCATGACGGGCAACCGCAACCTCACCTAATGAAACACAATCAAGGCCAAGTCCCCACTTGGTTATAAGCTGGGCGACCGGAACATTCAACAGCGCTTTGCTGGCATAGTGTGCGGTACTCGCTGCCGGATAATATGTTTGTAGCGCGTTAGTAAAGCGGCGTGCCGTGTCTTGTAGCGTTTGCTCGTCCAGCACGTAAAGCGGCGTGCCGTATTCCTGTACAAGCGACTCAACTGTGCATCCGCCAAGCACTAGCTGTCCATCAATGTGTGTGGCCGTTGCAGGCCAAATGTTGTGATCGAAGAATTGCATGGTGTCAAGATACCCATATGAGCTACAACTTGGCAAGTAGTTAAAGTAATTTGACAAATATTAGAATAATGATATTAAGTAGTAACCCAGTTGTAGCAAAGAATACATCTTTGGTCGAATGATTACGATGCTAACGCGTAATATTCTACAACAGTACCCGAATCTGATATTCATGTGGCAACTTTGTCACAGCTATTTCACAACTAATTCATAGACGGTTTTGACAACGGTTGCTACAATCGCGCTTATTGAAACCAACAAACACATAAACTATCCGAAAGGTAGGAGGAACACATGAATCGTCGGTCGATTGAGTGGCTGAAACGGGGCCTAGCAGTTTCGACGCTAGGGGCGGTGCTTGCAAGCACCGGAGCTTCGGCAGCTCCCTGGTCCGGCAATCGCACCCAATTTGCGTCGCCGCGCTTCCAGCAAGTTTGGAATGCCGCCGACCAAGCGGTGCAGCTTGGCCAAACAACGCGTTCTTGGACGTGGGGCCCTAGCCCCTGGTTCGATTATAGAGAATTTTACAAGCAGTCGCCTAACGGCTTGCGCCAAGTACAGTATTTCGACAAGAGCCGTATGGAGATCAACAATCCTGCGGTAACAACAGGTCCGCTGAATGGCGTTACCAACGGCTTGCTCCCGGTCGAAATGGTTTCGGGCCGTGTAAAGCTGGGTGATGCGGCGACCGAGGCGGAAAATGAGCCACGCGCTGCGGCTGAAATTCCAGTTGCCGGCGACCCGCCCGCGCAAAATCCGAATGCTCCAACCTATGCCAGCTTCCGTGGTGTAGCAACAACCGATAATCCTTACAAGGATGCGAACAAGGTCGGTCAGCGCGTCGGTCAAACGTTTAGCAAGAATGGCTCGATTGGTTTCCGTCAGGACTTGGCCGATAAGCCAGGCACCGATATTGTGGTCTACGAGACCGTAACCGGCCATAACGTGCCGCGTGTCTTCAACGATTTCCGCAACGCAGGACCAGTCGCAGCAATTGCAGCATTCGGCTACCCGGTTACAGACCCCTACTGGATTACAGCAAAGGTCGGCGGCCAGGACAAGGACATCATGGTGCAGATCTTTGAGCGCCGCGTGGTGACCTATACACCGTCGAACCCAGCTCAGTATCAAGTCGAGATGGGCAACGTCGGCCAGCACTACTTCCAGTGGCGCTACCCAGAGCTTGGTACCCCATGGTCGTCAAGCGAGCCGAACCTACCAATCGCGTTCGCCTCAAAGCGTGACAGCGCCGAGTTCAACGTGTACACCATGGACGCCAATGGCGCCGGACAGAGCGCAATCACGGGTAACGCAAAAGAAACGGTTCCGTTCTCAATGCGCCGCTCGTGGAAGCCGGAAAATATCCGCATCTTTGGCGACAGCAAGCGCTTCAACGATAAGCGACAGCTTGTCAGCATGAAGCCGGACGGCAGCGATGTTCGTCAGGAACTGAGCAGCGGTGCAAACGATTATAACCCGTCGGTTTCGCCGGATGGCAAGAAGATCGTATTCGCGTCGGATCGTGATGGCAACGCGGAGCTGTATATCCGCAATATCGGCAGCACAGGTGAGCCAACTCGTCTGACGGATACCATTGGTTGTATCAACCAATACCCAACATGGTTACCTGACGGCTCAGGCATTGTGTACGAGAGCAACTGCCAGGGTAACTTTGAAGTGTATCGCGGCGCGATCAACTATTCGCAGGACAAAACAAACGAGATAACGGTTGCGGCGCTTATTTCGCCCGTCAATGCCACTCGCTTGACCAACAACAACAGCGACGACCGCTTCCCGCGTGTCTCGCCGGACGGCGGCCGGATCGCCTTTACTGCGAACCGCGACGGCAATGCTGAAATCTACCAGATGAACATCGACGGTGGACAGCAGCAGCGCATTACCAACAGCAACGGTGCGGACGACGCTCCAACGTGGTCACCGGACGGCCAGCGCATCGTGTTCAACAGCAACCGTGACGGCGATCATGAAATTTACATCATGAACCGCGACGGCAGTGGCCAGATTCAGCTCACCAACAACGGCCAGGATGACGGCTACGCGATCTTCGCACAATAAAACACCATCCTGAGATAATCGAACGACGGCTCTGGGTAATCCCTGGAGCCGTCGTTGTTTTGCTGCAGCACACTTTTTAACAAAAACAACGAGACCAGCTCCGAAATGTTCTTGGAGCCGGTCTCGTTTCGCAGCAGAATGGCGATCTACATGTTATTGGCGGGATACATGGCGGTTCAGGTTTCCTGCCGCATTAATCCGTTAGCTACTTTCAACAACCGCGCTTGCCGATCGTCAGGTGTATTCTTTGTTTGTAAATACAGCTCAAGCGCACGCTGTGGTGTTAAGCCGTCACGGATTTGATCGGCAACTTCGGAAAAACGTCCGCGTGTGTTGCGCTCAACGTCGAGTGCCACCGCAGCGACGATGTTTGCTCCTGCGGCTTCGAGCTGCTGATGTATTGCACGCTCGTCGATCGCTGGACGTTGGCCCGGCAAACATTCAACGATCACGCGCACAACAGCATCCGTGAGGTTGTGCTTTGCGATGGCACGCCGAATACGCTCCTGCGGATCTGGGTGTTGTCGAACATCGACGCGTACAGTTACAAACGGACGGGCATTAAGCGCGACAAAATGCCAACTGGTATTGTCTTTCTCAATATCGACGATCACAAAGCCTTTGGGCTCGTCTTCTTCCCCAAAATCGATACGCTCAATACTGCCGGGATACACCGCCGGAGGCTGCGCGCCAATCGCCTGATGCTTGTGGATGTGGCCGAGCGCAACATAATCAATGCCTGGCAGCGCCAGCAGCGAGCGTGGAATGACCAGATCGTGGCCCAACATCACGCTTCGCTCCGCGCCATACGTAGCGCCGCCAACCGTTCCATGAAAGGTTAGCACCGTCGGCACGGTTGGGTCCAGTCGCTCAACTGTGCCTTCAATAAAGCTGCCGACCCTGCTCAACATTTCGGTTTCGAGCGCGCTCATCGGGAGGCCGATCATTTCTTCTTTGGTCAACAATGCTTGTCGGTTCAGCCAGGGAATTGCGATAATCTGAATTGGTCCCGCTTGCGTATTAATAACATGGAAGCGCATCTTGGAAGCAACGGTAACACCTTCGATCTGCAGCGTGTCGAAAATTTCGACCGAGTGCGCGCGACTACTGGCAGCAGGTGCGTCGTGGTTGCCGGTTAAGATAAAAACTGGAAGGCCCGCGCGCACAACTCGCTGAATACGACGGGCAAACTCGCGCTGATGAGTCGGATTGGGGGTGCGATTCTTGTAGATATCCCCCGCAATCAACACAAGATCGACTGGCTCCTGGTTGAGGGCATAGTCGAGTACATCGTCGAGGCGGTGGAGGTAATCTTCAAGACGACTATGGAGACCAGTTTGCGGGTTGAGATGGCCGTAGTTTTCCATGCCGATATGAATATCGGCCAGGTGTAGCAGTTTTGGCATGGTTACCTGCTGAACACAAAATATATTGCCGGGAAGTGATGGGTGCGGCAGCGGCGCCGTGGAATGCCGCTCACGATGCGGCTCTCAGGATTTGCTCATCTTTCAGCGGTATTATACTACGAACAACTTGAATTTGAAGATATGTTTCTTGCACACAGCGTGCATACGGTTGAGGAGTACAGCATGAAGCGGGTGGCAGCGTGGCGACCGCCACTGTGGATGGTTGCAGTATTGATGGGCTGTACGCTTGCGCTTGGCACCGGAGCGGGCTACGTTCAAGGTGCAGCCAATCGCGGTGAGTGTACTGAGTCGGCAGAAGTATGTAGTAAGTTTGAAAACTTTTGGAAGGTTTGGAACATTGCTGAAGCGCGATTTCTTGACCCCAAGGCACTTGATGCGGACGAAATGGTTGCCGGCGCAATCAATGGGATGCTTGACAGCTTAAACGATCAGGGTCATACGCGGTACCAGACTGCGGAAGAATACAAGCATCAGCAAGAAAGTCTTCAGGGTGAGTTTGAAGGGATTGGCGCGTATATCGGTGTTGAGGGCGAGTTCCCGACGATTACCGCTCCGATTGAAGGCTCTCCCGCAGAGGCGGCGGGTATTCGCGCAGGTGACGTTATCTTGCGGGTAAACGGCGAGACAACCCGCGGCCTGGAGATCGAAGAGGTTGTACGGCGAGTACGCGGCAAGCCGGGCACAACGGTTAAGCTGGAAATTCAACACCTGGATCAAGAAGCGCCAGTTGAAATCACTGTTAAGCGCGCGGCTGTGACGGTTCCAGCGGTGACGTGGCGAATGCTGCCGGGCAACGTCGCCATGATTCGGTTGGCACAATTCCAGGAAAAGGCGCTCCCCGAGATGCAAAAGGCGATCAAGGCAGCAAAGCAGCAGGGCGCAAAGCATCTCATTCTGGATGTGCGTAATAATCCCGGTGGCTTACTTACTCAGGCAGTCGGCGTCACCAGTCAGTTTATCCCCGAAGGAAAGACGGTGCTGCGTGTTCGTGACCGTTCCGGTAAGGAAGAGGTGTACAAGTCGAACGAGGCTAATCCTGAGACCAAGCTGCCGATGGTGGTGTTGATTAACCAGGGCTCGGCGTCGTCCTCGGAGATTTTTAGCGGAGCGCTGCAAGATTATGGGCGTGCCAAAGTGATTGGCGTGCAAACCCCAGGCGCGGGCAGCGTGCTTTCGCCATTCCAACTTGACGACGGCTCGGCGGTGTATCTTGGTACTGCTGAGTGGCTGACGCCGAATGGCCGTAAGATTCGGCACGAAGGCGTCGAGCCTGACATCACTATCGGCTTGTCAAGTGAGTCGATTCCGCTCACTCCGACAACAGCTAAACGCTTATCTGAAGAGGAGATTCGTCAAACCGAGGACGAGCAAGTTCAGGAAGCGTATCGCGCGCTCGGCGTCAAGCTTAACGGTAAGCCTTCAACGGCAACTCCAACCAAGTAAGCGACGGAAACAATCAGCTTATAAGGCGGTAGGTGATACACCTGCCGCCTTCACGTTGTGGAATAGGAACCAAATGCTAGCTTTACCGCCTTGTCCGGTTGAAGCTTAACGGTGCCGGAGGATCTGGATTGGTTCAGGAATCAGTCGATGATTGAGCGCAGTCCAGGCACAGAAATACGTCGGCCCCACATCTCCGGCAGCTACAATCAACATAATTGACTCCGGCCATACATCGCGCCGATCATCACTGGATGGAAATGCTGTACCATTTGGATGGCTATGGTAAAAGCCGATGATCATCTGCCCGTTGCTTCTGGCGATGGTGTCGGCTCGCAGCAAAGTGGCCGCATCCAGAAGAAAGTGACGATGTGGCTGTGGGTGAAGATTACGCCCCTTGACGACCTGGTTAACC
>JASKZZ010000379.1 GCA_030147335.1 Herpetosiphonaceae bacterium
CTGGTCAGTAGGTTGGAGCGCCCAAATACGTTGATTTAGTTCCTCGACCGACTGCTTATATTCTTGTTCCCCATAAATATACATTGCTGGTGGTGTTGAAACCCACCGCTGCGCCAACGGTAGTAGCCACCACCCTGCGTCAGTACCACGCGGAGACCCGTTAAGCCAGTATGCGCTGTTCACCAGAAATCGCGCGTCACGCGGCGTGTGGATTGCAGCCCAATCAATTGCCGGTATATCAGCCGATGTTGCTAGCTCACCAACACGATTAACTATAGGTACTTGTAAATGATTTAGACCAAGGTTTTCAGGTAATGGCATACCGCTTAGCTGCCATGTGCCAAACAGCACAACGCACAGTGCAAGACAACCGGTAAGAACCTGGCTGGCGCGCTGATAGCTTTTTGGTGTGAGTGGCCATAGCCAACGGAGAGCCTGGTTAACACATGACGCAACCAAAAGGCTAACGGGCAAGAACAACATGATAATAACAGTCTGGTTAATAATGAACCATGACGGTGGCAACCCAAATAAGGTTGGATTAGCAACAAGACCCAACACTGCAACCCATAGTGCTACCACGATGCTCCGCCAATGTCCAAACACCAAAGCCCATACTGCACCAATACCGGCAAGCATAAAAAGCAGTCGGCTGTTACCCGGCACGAGTAATCCCCAATCAACACTATTGTAATCGGCGCTACCGGCCAGTTTGGAGGGCTCAGCGACCACCTGCAGCAGCACCTGTTGCACCATCACCCAAACCCAAGGGCTAACAATTAAGACTGCAAGGAATGCGCTTGTTATCAGCCGCAGCATGATTTCGCCAGACCTGCGCGGTCGGCGAGCTACTGCCACTAATGTAAAAACAACCGCGAATGTAACGTAAAAGGCCAGCACTTGATAATGGATCAGCATCAAGCCGCTAGCCAGTATTGCGTTCAGCCCGATTAACGGCCAGGAACGGTCGAAGCGCTCCACAAGCTTGCTTGTTACAATCATCAAGCTTGCCAGCACAAGCAAACCCGTTAATTGTGTATAACGCCCCCATGACACATAGTATGCCGGAAATACAGATAGCAACCCCGTTACCGATGCTGCTACCAGCCCTGCGCGTGGTGATCGAAGTAGCACCGCGCCCAATCCATACATTGCAATCGCCATCGACGCGTTCAACACCTGGCCACCCCACAGCACTGCCGTCGCAATTGGGATTGCCGCAACCACTTGCCATGCCCCAATAACTGTGTGGTAGCCCCAGTGATAAACAAGCTTCGGTACTGGCATATACGGTTCCAGCGATTGTGGAATACGACCTGTGTCAGCAACAATTCGCGCCAGCAACGTATGATGCACTGAGTCAACCCACAGTGGAAGGACAAGTCCACGAATGTGTAGCCAGCGTGTAATAGCCACAAGACTCAACAATCCCACCCAGCTTATCGCCAACCACACCGGTATCCGCCGGATGCTGGTTGTGCGCTGCCAGTTCCATGCACAAACTATAACTAGCCCAATCGCCAATCCACGGAGCACAGTTGGCGTTAAGCTCAAGCCGAGCATACTGACCCATAGAAATATAACGGGAATAACGCTGAGGCTTAGGCCAAGCCATAACGTAGGTGCAGCTAAACGAGGGAGCCGAATTTCGTTATCCGTGACCGTCCACAGCAGATAGCCAGGAGCAAACAGCACAACTGTCCCAGCCACCAACAATCGCCCTACCGGGCCGGAGGCAAAAAGTGCTAGTCCTGCTAAAATAACAATGAGTGGTTGTCGCGCCTGCGCAAACAATTAAGAAGTCTCCGAACAGTATATTTCTATTGCCCGCTCACTGACATAGAAATGTGTGTCGCTAGTATACCAACCTGTCGCTGATTATGCGCAAGAAACACAACAGGACCGGCAAGATGCCGGTCCTGTTTCGCGCTATCTATTTCGTGAGCCTTATGGTAGATATCGCATTGGATTCACTGCTTTACCATTTCGCTTCACTGTAAAGTGCAGATGCACACCTGTGGAATAGCCACCACCTCGTCGATCATAGGTACTGCCCATTGAGCCAATCCGTTCTCCAACAACTACCTGCTCGCCAACTCGGACGTTCGGCTGCGAGGCAAGATGACCGTACTCGGTAACAAATCCGTCGCCGTGGTTGATTTTGACACAGTAGCCGTAGCCGCTGCACCATCCGGCGGCAATAACACGACCAGCCCTGGCAGCTCGAATTGCAGTACCTTTACGATTTGCAATATCAATACCGTTATGGAAGCGTCCAACACGGAAGTTGCGGTAGCCAAAGCCCGAGGTCAAATCACCGGCAGTTGGCCATACCCAACGATTGCTAGGAGCCGCTGGCGCCTCAGCTTTTGGCGCTGGTTTTGGCGCTGGTTTTGCCTCTTCCTTCGGCTGTGCAACAGGTTCCGGCTCCGGTTCGGCAGGCTTGACTTGTACCAGTGGTAACGATGGCACTTCAACAACTTGTGGAACTTGATCGGCCACACCATCGCTAACGCCAAGCAAGTCTGCTGCAATCCAGCCTTCGGTACCATTGGGCGTGCGGATCTTAAACCAGTTCTCGTGTCGACCAAGCAAAGCGATCTGTGTCTCGCCGCCTAGCTTCGCAATCTTGTCAAACTCGGTACTCGGACCCGTCCGAATACGGGTTTCGTCGTCAAGCACCGTGCCGACTGGAATAGCAGTTGCTTCTGACGCTTCCGCCTCCGTAGGACCATTACCAATTGCCACTGCGCCGGGAATAAAAATCTCTTCCCCGACAATCACACCACGGCCGGTACCAAGGTTGTTTGACGCAAAAAATCGAATTGTGCTTGACGGAACATTGTATTGCTCGGCAATGCTTTCAACCGTCTCGCCGTCGACAACAACGTGTGGCAGACCTGAAACACGTGGAATACGCAGTTCCTGGCCGATTGGCAGCATTCTTGTGTCAATATCGTTTGCCGCGACAATGGTCATAACCGAAACACTGTAACGTTCCGCAATCTGGCCAAGCTTTTCTCCAGCTCCAATAACGTGCGTGGCAACAAATGCTGAGGTAACAGCTACTTGGCGCGGCAACAACGAAGGAACGAGCGAGTCTTGCATTTGACTAATTGGCTCGGCGTCGTGGTCGGATTGGGCTATGACAACAGGTACAGCGACTCCAGCAGCCTCTTCGATATGGTCCTCATGAGTGACGTGATCGGTCGCAACAGTTGCGCCCTGCGTCCAGTCCATACCAAATGCCAGATTGGGAAAGCCACCAGTGGAAATAACGGCAATTACCAAAGCCATCACCACGCCATGACCAATGAATCGTGGCGGGATTTGGAGTCGTCGAGGAAATTTTTTAGTCTGTATTGTTATGGCACCCGTAATAGGCGCCTGTGTAGTGCCGCCCTTGACTTGGTCAAGCGTTGCCCACGCGTGTTGTACAGCTGACCGCTGACGGTGTTTGAGGTAAAAGGATACTCGTGGACGTCGGTTGAAATATTGCGGATCGTCTAAGACGGGCACGTGGTCTAAGTTCGATGCCCGATCATGGGGCTGAGCGCTCAAGTACGCTCCTCCTTGAGTAAGCTGACACTCGTAGTATAGGCCGCACCTGGAAGCTACGAGCCCACACGCAGACAGGGCATGTGGATAGCGCTACGATACCTGAAAGTCATGTCTTTGTCAACTAATTATCAGGTTCATAGGAAACTAAAAGCTCGATCAACAACGCACCGTAGACCAGTATCAAACTCGCAATAACCTACAGCTCTTGTACAGTCAACACCAAAGGAAGCTTATCGAACGATTCAATACGAATATTGGCTGTTTCGGTGCGTACATACATACCCGTCGAACGTCCACCATCAAGGTTCAGCGCAGCGTCAATTTCAAGATCGGATTGCTTAAGCGCTTGGGCAAGTTCCGGCAGCGTAAATACCGCCGCATCACTGACAATCAGCATGATCCGGCCTTCAGTATCGCGCGCAATCACGGTGCGACGAGAACGGTCGTTGTCTGGTTCAAGCTCAGAAACAACACCACCTGGCTGAATCAACATCGGCGCAGATTGCATGGCTTGTTGCAGTTCTTCGTTGGGATCGAATGCTTGTTGCCGCAGCGACCGCAGCTCAAACTGGCCTTGTGCATTAATCACAATCATGCCGCCAAAGCCCTGGTACGACTCCCCGGTTCGCACGCCATCAAAAATCACTAGCCCCGTTGCCTTCCTGTTTTGGTCGAAGTAGCCCCCGTTGATGATGACCAACGGCTTGATTGCATCAAACCATTCACGAATCGACCCGGCATTTGCAACATCGTACTTAACCCGAATTTGGTAGGAGGTGGGATCGAGCCGCACAACCGTTAGACGACCTGCTTGACCGTCCGTTGCTAAACGCACCGTGCGCAACTCCATAGCAGTGTCGACCTGCTGCCAACCGGTATCAGTAGCATCAGAAGCAGATGAGCCACTCGTAGACTTGCCGGAACCTGTTATCGGGGATTTTGCACTGGAGCCTGGTTGTGATAGATTGCCGGTACACCCAATCAAGCTACCAACCACCAGCATGACTAGGCTTAAGATACGGCGCGACGGCCTGCGCAGCATGAAAAACTCCTGTTCAAATCGGTCGTATATTGTAACATACGCATCTATATCGTAAACATACCCACAATGCGGCGAGGTTATCCACACTATGTGGATAACTTGTGGAACATTTATTCTACTTAAGGAAGCATATGGTATAATAGGCCCACCTCAGAGCAGCTTGCAATGCAGTCTATCGAATCATTTATAAAGTCAGTCGTTACAAACATCTATCAGTTCAAACGAGCCGGAGAACATTCATGACAACGAGCGACGAGCACGACAAGCCGATGATGCGGCAGTACCGCGCAATCAAGGCCCAGTATCCCGATACAATTCTTTTCTGGCGGCTTGGCGATTTTTACGAAACTTTTGACGAAGATGCCAAGCTGCTTGCGGCGACCCTGGATGTAACCTTAACTCGTCGACGCTCCAGTAAAAATAGTGACGGTCCACCAATGGCTGGCGTGCCTTACCATGCCGTTGAAAACTATGTGCAACGACTGCTACAACTTGGTTATCGTGTCGCGATTGCAGAACAAACGTCGCCGACAGAGTCATCAGAAAAGGATACGCGCTCAAAAAGCGTTTACCAACGCAGCGACATGATGCGCGGCCAGGCATCGAGCAAAACAACTGTTGACCGCGAGGTGGTGCGTGTTTTAACACCAGGAACATTAGTTGAACCGGCGCTGATTGAGGCTAGCAGCAATAATTATCTTGCAGCTGTAATTGTTGATCGAGGCCGAATTGGTCTCGCCTATACTGATATATCGACTGGTGAATTTGCAGCGACTGAAATAGAGGGCGCCCGTGCAATGCTGCGCCTGGAAGGTGAGCTAACGCGACTCCAGCCAGCCGAGGTACTTGTTTCTGAGGACGAGACTTTCCGTCCTTCTATGTTGCAGCCGCACAACACTCGATTGGTGCAAGACCTACAACCAATGCACCGTAGTGAACGTGAACGATTGCTGCCACATGAGCGGGTCGCGCGCAAAATTGACGGCGACGCGGCTACCGGCGCGTGGGTTCAAGGCCGGGTAACACCTTGGTCCGCCTGGCGCTGGGATCTGCAAACTGCACATGACGCACTTAAACAACAATTTGGCATTGCATCGCTCCATGGATATGGTCTCGCCGACAAGCCACTTGCTGTTCGCGCCGCAGGAGCTGTGCTCCAATATTTGGGCGAAACACAGCGCATGGCGATTGCGCAGCTCACAGGAGTACGTTGTTACAGCATCGAGGACTTTATGTTCCTCGATCCACAAACTCGCCGCAACCTTGAGCTGCTTGAAAGTTCGTCAGGTAAGAAACACGGCTCTTTAATCGACGTTCTGGACCAAACTCGTACCCCCATGGGCGCGCGATTGATGCGCCAGTGGATTTCACAGCCGCTGCTCAACATTGAGCGCTTACAACAGCGCCAGGAGGCAGTCCGTCGTTTTGTTGACGACACAATGCTGCGGGCAGATGTTCGTGCTCGTTTGAAAAACGTCGGCGATCTTGAGCGCAC
Organism: Herpetosiphonaceae bacterium; assembly: GCA_030147335.1. GTDB lineage: Bacteria > Chloroflexota > Chloroflexia > Chloroflexales > Kallotenuaceae > LB3-1. The sequence goes on from JASKZZ010000379.1 coordinate 6,099, forward strand.
AGTTAATCGAATTGTCCAGGGCGTAGCATTACCGCGCGATCTCGTCAAGCTGCGTGAAGCTCTCCAAGCACTGCCGGAGCTAATCACACTGCTCGACACAGCACAAGTTCAACCTATCGAGACTCAAGCTACCCAATCTTCAAACGACGTATCGACATTTGATGACGCGCTGTTTGGCGAAACGGGGAGCGAGGATACAGCATCTCCACAAATCGCAGGTGTTCTTGATCCATGTGTGGATATTTGTAAACTGTTGGAACGCGCCATCGCCGATGCCCCGCCGGCTTTGTTGGGAGGATGGAATCCTAAAGATGCTGAAAATGTTATTCGGCGCGGTTTTGATCCCGACATTGAGCAGCTTATTCAACTTGGCGGCGAAGCCCGCCAATGGATGAACGATCTTGAGCAACGTGAGGTTGAGCGAACCGGAATAAAAGGGCTTAAGGTTGGCTACAACAAAGTTTTTGGCTGGTTCATCGAAGTATCCAAGACAACGCCTGAAAAGCTTATACCGGCTGAATACGTGCGCAAACAAACGCTGGTCGGGGCAGAACGTTATCGTACCGCCGAACTCGATACGTTTGAAAGCATCTTGATGACCACCGAGCAGAGGCTCAATGAGTTGGAGCGCACCGCCTTTAAGCGTGTGCTTGACATGGTTGGTCAACAGTCTAAACGCTTGTTGGCAACTGCTCGCGCACTAGCTGAGCTAGACGTATATGCTGCTCTTGCCGACGTTGCAGTTCGTGGTCGGTATGTGTGTCCACAGCTGGCAGATCAGCCGGTCTTACGCATTGTTGGCGGCCGACATCCGGTTGTTGAACAAACTTTGGAACATGCATTCGTCGCCAACGACATCGAAGTTGACGCTACTGCTGCGCAAATCCTTGTTATTACCGGCCCGAATATGAGTGGCAAGAGCACCTACATGCGGCAAGTAGCACTGATTGTACTGTTGGCGCAAATTGGCGCGTGGGTTCCGGCGGATGAAGCTAATATTGGCCTAACGGACCGCATTTTTACACGTATTGGAGCGCAGGACGACATTGCGACCGGGCAAAGCACATTCATGGTTGAAATGACTGAAACGGCTAGCATCCTGTCCCAAAGCACACGAAACAGCCTCATTGTATTGGACGAAATTGGTCGTGGTACGAGCACCTACGACGGTCTCGCCATCGCGCGCTCGGTTATCGAGTATATCCACAACCATCCGCGCTTAGGCGGACGCACGTTATTTGCCACACACTATCATGAGTTAACAGAGTTGGCTAATGTACTACCGCGTGTTCGCAACTACAGCGTTGAAGTCACCGAGTCAGATGGACACGTCGTGTTTCTGCACAAAATCGTGCCGGGCGCTACCGATCGTTCTTACGGCGTTCATGTCGCCGAACTAGCAGGCATTCCAAAATCCGTTGTGCAGCGAGCCAAGCAACTCCTGGCCGAACTGGAAGGCACGCGCAAAGGAGAACGGCAGCGAATTCGTACGTTGATGCAACAAGGCATAGTTTCAGATCCGCAGCAACAGTTATCGTTCTTTTCACAACCACCAGTAGCAGCTGAACATCCCGTTCTGGAATCTTTACGTGATCTCCAGATCGAAGAGTTGACACCAATCGAGGCACTAACCTTGTTGTATGAATTGCAACGGCAAGCACAAACAGGGGCTGTAGCCCAACCTAATTCGTCCGCTTGAACATCGGACTTAAGGGTATCTTAACAATTTTAGCCATTACCAGCTATTGCGGTACAAAATAATCGCCTCTATAATGACAACACATGTATAAAGGCAACTGTAGCGAAAGTTACAGAACGCAAAGCTATGGGTCTACGGCTTATTGGAGCTATGATTGCCAAGTTACCGTCACATGAGCGGTAGCTTGGCATGTTTTTTGCTATTGCTATCCCCGGTCTCGCAAAATGGTGTTGTTGGAATTCATCCCCTGGTTCCATAGCTCTATCCCTTGCCTGGCCTCGTTCATGTCAAGCTATTAACTAAGCAGATTGTTTTTGCTGCCGGGTAAGTAGCTCTTATGCAATTCTTGACTTTCATGTATTTCAAAGCGCAGTTACCATAAGCGTAACTTTTTGTCGATCCCTACGTTATATATAGGTACAGGGGATCGAAAACAAGTAATTTATATGCGTATGCGAAGGACGTTGCGCGAGGCTAGGAGTGCGTCCCATGCCCAGCTCTATCGATCTTCCATCGGCGATTGCACGTGCGCGAGAGGGTAATCCCCAAGCGATTCGTGAGTTGTACGATGTGTATTCCGATCCCGTACGGCGGTATTGTTATGTTCGGCTAGGTGATAATGAGTCAGCCCAGGACTGTGTCCAGGAAGTTTTTGTATGCATCTGGAAAGGTGTGAAAAACTTTGAGTACCGGGGCGATTTATCGTTTACCGCCTGGTTGTACACAATTGCGAATAACGTACTTGTCAGTCATATTCGCAAGCGAAAGCGTGTACAACAAGTATCGTTAACACCTGAGCTTAACCTGACTGACTCGCGAAGTCTTGACTCCGCACGCAGTATTTGCGACCGCTTGGCATTACGTCAAGCAATTGAGCAACTGACGTTGGAGCAACAGCAGGTTATAACGTTCAAATTCTTTGTCGGCTTGTCAAACCTTGAAATTGCAGAAATCCTTGGCCGTACCGAGGGAGCTGTCAAAGCATTACAGCATCGTGCGATCAATCGTCTGCAGCATATGTTGTCTAACGAGCGTTCCGGCCTGTTCGCAGAGTGGGGCATGCAAGAGGCGGCATAACAGTGGTTGAAATCATGCCGAGGGGATTGTATTGTGTCTAGGTTGTCGTTCACTGAAGCATTAGATCAAGCTTTGGAACTTCTCGAACAAGGCTATCCTCTCGAGTACTGTATTCAGCAGTTCCCAGAATACAGTGATGAACTGCGTCCATTATTGCAGGTCAGCGCCGACCTGCATTCACTTGCCGATATTTCATTTTCCTCATTTGAAAAAACAAGTATCGAACCAAACTGGGAAGCATTGCTCAACGAAGTGCCCCAGCAGCCAAAGCGACGCCTCAAAGCGTTGGATTTGGGGCTAGGGCAAATCTTCACGGGTTTGCAGCATCATCCGGTGCAGCGTTTTGCATCATTAGGCGCGGCATTGGTAATATTGTTTATGGTGGTGTGGCATGGCACAGACCAAAGTGCTCCCAACACACTACTTTATCCAATTAAGCTAACCGTTGAACGAGTTGAACTTGTGGCCGCCCAAGATTCGGCGGAACGTATCAGTTTGCATATCGAGTTCGCAAATCGCCGATTGGATGAGCTGAGATCTTTAGCTTACCAAGAGCAAGCTGTTGATTCACCACTCATCGACGCGCTGATTCAACAAACTCGCGGCGCCATTGAGCAAGTTAAGCAAGGTGGCGTAAATGAGCCAGCAGCGTATGAGCAGCTTGTTACGCTGCTGGCAGAAACAGACGCTTCGATAAACGAGATGAAACAGATTGATGGCAATGAACCATCAAATAATACAGCATTGCTTGAAAAAGCAGCAGTAACTGTTGCAGATCTTCGTGGTAATCTAGTCGATATAGTGGCCGATGCAAACATACCCACAACGCCTATGCCTGCAAGTACATCAGCCATACCAACACCAACACCAACCAGTTTCGGGCAAAATGTTCCAGTTGGCGCGACAATAGTGCCGACGCCTATAGATGAAATGCCGTACGTCGAGGAAGTCACGGCTGGTGATTCTGGTCAAGCGACCGTTGCGCCATCAACTCCAACTACTCGGCCATCAACTCCAACTGCTCGGCCATCAACTCCGCCGTTGACGGAGCCAACAGCAGCGCCAACAACAGCAGTTGTGGCTACGGCACCGACAACAGCACCGACAACAGCACCAACAACAGTACGCACTGAAGTTCCATCAGTTACTCGAACACCAGTGCCTACAACGCCAACGGTAAACGCAACAACAAAACCAACAACACAAGTACCAGTTGAACCAACGGTTGAACCAACGGTTTGGCCAACCCAGATCAGCACGGAACCGACAAGTACACCAACATTGGAACCGAGTATTGAACCAACGATCTGGCCAACAAATACACCATCGGCAACACCGATAAATATACCGACAACCGTACCTACATCTGCGCCAACAGCAGTTCCTACAAGCGTGCCGACATCTGCGCCAACAGCAGTTCCTACAAGCGTGCCGACGGAGGCTCCTACAAGCGTGCCGACATCTGCGCCATCGGCCGAACCTGTCGAAACTGCAACACCTTCACCGGTACAAGAACCATCTGAAACGCCGGTTTCACCGGTACAAGAACCATCTGAAACGCCGGTTTCACCGACAGCAGAACCAACGATTGTGGTGACAACCGAGCCACCTTCAGAAGTAGTGCTGCCCACAGAAACGGCAACGGGCACGCCAATAGAAGTTCCTACCAGTGAGTCAACACCTACACCAGTTCCGTCAGAGGTTGTAACTGACGAGCCGGTTCCAACAACACAGCCGACTGAGCCAGTTGAGCAACCGACGGATGAACCAACTCAATTGCCGGAGACGCCAATTCCTACGGTTACGGTCACAGTAACAACTGTGCCCACAATAGAAGGACCGGTAGAAACTCCAGTTGCAACCGTTGTTCCGACTGAGGTTGTTGTGCCTGAGCCAACAAGCATAGCACCTGGAGCAAGTGAAGGTGAGCTAACCCCGACCCAAAGTCCAGTACCAACACCATCGGCAGAGCCAACAACACAACCTGTTGAAGAGGAGCCGATAGTAGAACCGACCTCTACAGCTGAACCTGTTACTACAGCTAGTCGAAGCTCATTGTCTACAAACACAACGGCTATGTCCACAAACATACCCGTAAGAGACGTAGAAGTTTTGGTGATTGCAGCTAACGATGTACAAGTACATCAGTGGATATCCAAGCGTGACCAAGAAGCATTCATGGTTATTGCGATAAACAAGGAAGAGCTACTACACATACACAGGTAAGTAACCGATTGTTGATAAATAAAACAGGAGCTGCACTAAGTTGTGCAACTCCTGTTTTTTGCAGTGCGTTAGCTTATTGTTCAAAGATCCAGCGATCTGTATCGCGCTTAAAGTCCTCAAGCAGCTCCTGGTCGTTAAAGAAATTTTGTACTTCACGCTCGCCACTCTCCGGCGAGTCAGAAGCATGAATAAGGTTACGCCCAATCGAAATAGCATAATCCCCCCGAATAGTACCAGGCGCGGATTTCACCGGATTCGTCGCCCCTACCATGCTCCGAATCATTTCGATAACGTTGTCACCTGCTACAGCGATAATGACCACCGGCCCCGATGTGATATAGGATACAAGACTTCCAAAAAACGGCTTACCCTCGTGCTCACCGTAATGTTTACGAGCCAATGTCTCGTCCATCTGCATAAGCTTCATCCCTACAATCCGAAGTCCACGTTGTTCTAGTCGGCCAAGAATTGTCCCAACTAAGCTCCGCTGAACCGCATCAGGCTTTAAAATAATCAGTGAACGTTCCATCTCGCACAGCCTCCCTATGCCTCAACAAAAAACAGCAACCAAATTGTCAGATACGTATTGAAGGACCGCAATTGCGGTCCTTCAATCAACAATTCTATCTTACTCGATGAGGCACGTTCCGGCAAGACGTTAGATTGGAACAGCCTCATTGATCCGTCGTGCAGCTCGGCGCATTTCCATTTTGACCAAGCCCAAGTTAACCACACGTTGGGTAATCACCACCAGGATCAAATCTTTTGCCTCAAGCAGCAAAATCGATCCTTCTTGCGCGTCGATTATGGCATCTACCAACGTTCCTACACCAATTCGCTTCGTCGACTTGTCAATCTCGCCGTACACAGCCGCCGACATAGCGCCGAGCACCTCTGCATCCTCCGAGTCGAGCAGCGTACTCGCAACCACCAAGCCATCTTTTCCAACCAACAAACTACCGATCACTCCGTCAACACGGATCAAGTCCTCAACAATCTTGCGCATACCGCTGATCTTCCCTCTGTACTCGGATCCGCTTCGCTAACTGCTACGCGCTAGGGTCCAGCTATACTCATCCATCGCTTCACGGAAGCGATTTTGCTTCATGTACGCA
>JASKZZ010000399.1 GCA_030147335.1 Herpetosiphonaceae bacterium
GACGAACCGAGTTTAAGGCGAAGGATGAATCCTGTCAAGATATAATTAACGATTTGTCAAAAGGGACTTAACATGGAGCATCCTTACATACAGAATATACCTCCTCGGCTAATCGCTGAGCTAACATATGCTGTTCATATGGAGTTGCTATGTATAATGCGTGTAGCTACGATGTTGTAAAGGCACCAGGTCAAAACCAAACTGGTACTTATCGAGGGTTAAGACCATGCGTTGTATTGCGTTTACAGGATTTTTAGGGAGCGGTAAAACGACTGCTATTCTTGCGGTTGCACGAGCACTGGGTGATCGCGGTGAACGAGTGGCCATCGTTGAAAATGAGCGGGGCGCCATCGGCGTTGATGGGCCGTATCTTGAATCGCAGGGGTTGGGCGTGCGTGAAATTAGCGATACTTGCATCTGTTGCGACATTCAAAGCAATCTGGGCCACACCATTCGTTTGCTCGACAGCCTGTACCAACCAACCTGGGTACTGGTTGAAGCCAGCGGCGTAGCGCATCCCGATGAGCTAGGCAACACAATTGAGGATGAAGACATTGACGGTGCAGTGTGGTCGATGGTAGCGCTGATTGATGCCGTCCGCTTCGACCAACTCTGGCCCGACATTGGCGGACTAGGCTACTTGCTGCGCTGGCAAGTCGAGCGCGCCGACGTCGTGTTGTTGACAAAACCCGATGCTGTGGAGCCAGAGCAGCTTAACGCAACACTTGAAATACTGCGGGCTGTACGCGCCGATGTGCCAATCGTTCCGATCATGCTCAATAAGTCCAATGGGCATCAAGTGCTGGACCAACTGGAGGCGATCACGCCATGCTAAAAGCAGGAACCGCAGCCCGTCGTCACACACTTAACCTATCAGCACCGCAAACACCAGACGAGATGCGCGAACAAATTGCCGTGCTGCTGGAAGACATTGGCGCGCGGCTTCGCGAAGTTAATGAGCGATGGATCGGTCATGTCAAAATCATGACTTCCAGCGGCAGCGAGTCAACATACGGATCGCTCACCGCTGCTAATGATAGGCCACATTGGGCTGGAGAGCTTTCTTCTAATGTAACAACTGTTGAGCTAACTGTGTATGCAGCAATTTACAGCCTCACCGATGCTCAAGTTGCGCATGCTGTTGATACTGTGCTTCAAGGCTTGAAGCTTGAGGTATAAGGGCCGAGCTATCAGCCGTCAGCCGGTAGCTTTCAAGATTTCTCGGTTACCTGTTCTCGGTTCTGGGTTCGTGATTTTCCAATGCGTCGTCGTTCACTCACAACCCGCCTGACACTTTCGCATGTTTTGGTTATGCTTGCGGGTTTGCTCCTGCTGGGCATAGCACTGCTTGCACTTGTGCAGCGCAGCCAACGTACTCAAACGCTTGCTAACCTAACAGCACAAGCTAATGTATATGCCGCCTATGCATCCGAAGTTGCCCTAGACACAAACACCTTGACAGCCATCGCCCCAACCCTGATTCGACGTTTCACTATTGGACCGGACACCACCGTACGAGTACTTGCGCCCAATGGTGCTGTGCTTTATGCCAGCCGTAATCTAGGTGCGTTTCCGTCGAATGCAGCCGTAGCACTGCTGACCAATCCGCTGCCAATCCAGCCCGTCGCTCGTGAAGGTGACCGACGCTTCGCCGCCCAGCGTGTTGTACGTGGCAACGAGACACTTGGCGTTGTTGAAGTGTCTCAGCCAACAGCGGCGGAAACTGCGCTTGTGCGTCAGCTCACCCGTGCCTTGCTGCCTAGCGCCGCGCTTGCCTTAATCGGCGCGGCCATTGCCGGTCATCTTTTAGCGCGAAGTCTCGTCCGTCCACTCCATCAACTTGGCCGCGTCGCCTCCTTAATCGCAGCTGGTCATACAGACGCTCGCTCCGACGACCGCAGCCAAGACGAGATTGGGCAGGTTGCGACGCAACTCAACCGCATGGCTGACGAGCTTCAAGCACGGCTGGCAGATGTTGAGCGGCTGGCCGACTCGCGCCAACAGTTTTATCGCACGGTCTCGCATGAACTGCGTACACCGCTTACCGCAATTCGTGGCACTGCCGAAAACCTGGAAGACGATGTCGCCCCCGAGCAGCAACCTGCCCTTGCTGTCATCCAAGCCGAGGCAGCACGTCTTCAGCGGCTGGTAGAAGAATTACTCAATCCGCGCGACAACGTCCCCATTCCGCTTCGTCGCCGTCAACCGCTTGATGTTACGGCACTTACACAAGATGTGACTCGTATCATGCAGCCTCGTGCTGAACGCTCAGGCGTCAGATTGATCAGCACCACGGAAGACTCCCTCATCATCATGGGCGATCAAGATCGACTCAAGCAAGCGCTGCTAAACCTGCTCGACAATGCTGTAACGTGGACTCCACCGGGAGGTCAGGTTACGATCAAAGCGATGGCCATGAAAACGATGGCGCGCATTACCGTCCAAGACACTGGTTCCGGTATCGATCCGGCAGTCCGTGAGCGTGTTTGGGAGCGTGGCTTTAGCACCAGAGGTGGTCAAGGGGTTGGCCTCGCCCTTGTTCACGATGTTATTGCCGCGCATGGTGGAACTGCTTCCCTAGCGGACGGACCTACAACCGAGTTTGTCCTATGCCTCCCACTATTGACAGATCAAAAAGCTGCGCTCTGATATGAGACTGCTTTATTCCAAGCAGCAACATCCGTTGTAACAGTCGGTAACAGCCTCGTCATAGCTTTTCACACACATTGTAGCGGCGTTGACGTATCCTATAAACAGAAAGATATTTTGATAGAAAGAGGAACATGATGCGACTCCTTCGTCTTGGCTCATTGCTGATGGTATTCAGCTTCCTACTCGCTTCGTGCGCGCCCAATCAGCTTACTGCTGAACAAATTATGCAGCGGATGCAAGAAGCGCGCGACAAGCTCCAAACGGCCTACACCATTGCGGACATTTCATTGCAGTCACCCGAGCGCAATGGCTCGTTCACCGTTGAAAGCTGGGCACAAAAGACCGACCAGACCGACGCTGCCGGCAAACTAATCACAAAGCTGCGCGGCAAAGTGCTTAAGGCGAGCAGTGATCAGGGTGGTCCTGACCTGACCGGCACCGAGTTCGTCAACGACGGCGAGACATTCTGGCTGTACAATCCTGCCGAAAACAAGGTCGTTACCGGCAAGCTGAGCGAACTGAAAAACGGCGATGTCGGCGCGCAAGATCCAACCGCTCAGATGATGCGAATGCAGGAAGTGTTACAACAGATCATCGACGGCTCGAATGTTACAATCGAGAACGAGAGTGAAGTTGTTGCTGAACGCGATACTCGCAAAATCAAGCTAACGCCCAAGCCCGAAACTCAGCAGCAGCTTCAGCTTGGCAGCATTATCGACACCAACTTGTGGATCGATAAAGCGACCGATCTGCCGATAAAGGCCTTAATTGACGCCAAGGACCTTGGCCGGATCGAAGCAACTGCGACAACTCTTGATTTGAACAAA